>JAQXZB010000038.1 GCA_029226975.1 Clostridiales bacterium
GTATGTAGGCTGAATTTACTGTGGGAATAGACAATAATAGTAACAGAATGTATAAAATAATGTGATAATGAGCATCTCTCGGATAAAAAATTGCATGGCAAACAAACTTAGAAACAAAACGTTTCAAAGTAAATTCCACTATTAAAGAATTTACTTTGGGAAATTTTCATCATTAATTATGTAGTGATAGGCTTACTTTTTAAGTAATCTCGGAGACTGAATAACTTCATCAGCCGGTATCTGAGATATGCCTAAAAGGTTTGCAAGTTTTTCGCCGTAAGCGAATGTAAATATCTCATAGGGGGTCTTACCGTTTAATGATTTGCGTTTCACACTATTAACGTGAGATAAAATCAAATTAACAGTTTCCTGCGTAAAATCATTAAAAGATTCCCCCTTGGGAACTATGTCACGGAGCATAGTATGATTTTTCTCTACCCTTGGTTTCTGAGATGATTTGTATGGATCGCAGAAAAACAGCTTCGTTTCCGGCTCACCATTCAAATCATTTTCAATAGCAGCAACATTGGCAAACTCTCCACCGTTGTCTGTCAAAATTACAGGAAACATATTGCCGAATGAAAGATCATGTTTACGCAATAAATCCTTAAGATTAGAGATGGCTTTAGTAACAGAAGCAGATGATTTATCATCTAACAGCAATGCAAACATAAAGTTACACAAAGTAAAATCAAAGGTAAGCAAAACTTTTCCGCCGATTTCACCAATAACAGTATCCATTTCAACCCAAGACGAAATATCGGATTCATCGGTATAACAGACGAAATCATCGTAAGTTCTGCCGACTTTAGCTGCCTTGGGTATAAATTGAGATATGCGCTTGTTCCGAGTTTTAAATTTAACGGCACGAGGAAGGTCTATAGCAGAGACCGACAAATAGCCCTTATGTAAAAGTCTGTACACGGTAGATTTAGACATGGCTAAATCGTTAGATTTCATAATATGATAGATATGCTGTCCTTTCTTGATTCCATCAGAGATAATGGCATCCATTTCATAGAATTCATCTCTATTGAGCGGAATGCCCTCGCGAGCCTCAGAAAGAGTAGACTCATATTCCAGCTGAGCAGGCTTAGCTTGATATAGGCGTTTCTGAAAGCCGCAGCGAGTAGAACGCTTTTTGCAGCCATTGCACACAAAAGGAGCTTTCAGCAACTGGGGGCAAACGGAATTAATTTGTTCAGAGGTATCAGCAGTAAAAGTCGAAACAGAAACGGGCTTTAACTTAAAACCCTTTTTAACCTCTTTTGAAATAGTGGTAGGATCCTTGGAGATACGTTTAGCAATGGATTTAAAAGTCATACCATGATCGAGGCATTCTTGAATTTCAATTCGGTCATCCAAAGTCATGTGTTTGTTACGTTTAGAATTATCTGACATATTTATCATCCTTTCGTTGATAAAAATTTCCCAGACTTAATTCTACATCAAAACACGTCTCAGAGTAAAGTCCATTGCCTTTTCCACTGTGGAATTTACTTTGGGAATTTACTTATATAAAAAAATACAAAAAAATATAAAAAAACTATTGACAAAAGGACAGCTTTCTGTTATAATAGTCTTTGTCAGTGAGTTTGACACCACATGGAGAGATGTCTGAGTGGTTGAAAGAGCCGGTCTTGAAAACCGGTGACGGTTCCGCCGTCCGCGGGTTCGAATCCCGCTCTCTCCTCCATTTACAATTTAATACGGTACTGCATACATAAGTTGATTGCTTTTTAGATACGGCGGCAATCAAGTATAAGGTATGCACCTGTATATGGAGAAGTACTCAAGAGGCCGAAGAGGCGCCCCTGCTAAGGGTGTAGGTCGGGAAACCGGCGCGAGGGTTCAAATCCCTCCTTCTCCGCCAATGAGGAGGTTCTGAAACCGCATGGATAGTGGTTTTTGGGACCCCTCTTTTTTAGATGGGAAGGTTTTTGACCCCTATTTGACCCCTACGCGCCGTTGACTGAATATCACGCATTATCCGCTTCATTTAAGCCTGATATAAATGAGTCCATACGCTTTGCACTGTCGAGATACATTCTCTGCGATACGTGCCCGTAAATATCCAATGTGAATGCTGCGGTATGATGCCCCAATGTGGCTTGTATAGTCTTTATATCATCTCCGTTTTGCAGTGCAATAACTGCATATGAATGTCTTAAATCGTGGAATCTGGCTTTGGGAACGCCTATCTTCTGCACGATTTTTTTATAATGCTTATATACGGTGCAATGGGATAAATGATGTCCATATTCGTCTGTAAATATGAAATTATCCGACAGTTCATCTCCTGTCCACCTATTCCCCATAAGCCTTTTTTCATCATCCTGCTCTTTCTTATGATCCTTTAATGTGTTGAGTACATAAGAAGACGGCACTATTATGCGAGGTTTGTTATTCTTAAGTGATGCTAAGTAATACTTTGCATTCTTGCATTTTTCTTTTTGAAGCTGCTGCTTTATGTAAATTACGCCTTTATCAAAATCCACGCAATCCCATGTCAGCCCCAACACCTCACCCTGTCGCATTCCGGTAAACAGAGTAGTAATGTATATATCTGCAAATCTGTCCTTTCGTATTGCTACCATGAAGTCTTTTATTTCCTCTTCTGAGAGCGGATTTATTTCCTGTCTTTGTACTGTCGGAAGAACGCAGTCTTCAGACGGATTGTTCTTTATATATCCGTTTCGTTGGGCTTGGGCTAATGCTTTATGCAATACACCATGAATGTTTTTTATGGTTTTGGCCGAAAGCTTGCCATTGTCGTCCTTTCCTTCGAATAGGTTATTATATAATCTTTGAATGATCATATTATTAAGCTTTTGCAATTGGATATTCCCTAT
>JAQXZB010000039.1 GCA_029226975.1 Clostridiales bacterium
ATTTTTCAATAACACCGTCAGAGGGAGATGCGCAGATAAGGTGTTTTGTGTTTGATTCATCGCTAAGACCGTTATGCGACAAAAAGACAAGGGAGGTAGCGAATTGAAAAAAATAGTATTAATAATTTCCGGAATTATAGCCGGTATGGGGATTACCGGCGTATATGCGGAGGATTACAGCATATCCTGTGACAATCAGCTAAGAACCGTAAGCTTTACGGTGAGAAACTGTGACAAAAACAGGCTTGTTGTATATGTGGAGGATGAAAATAAAAACATCATCGCCATAGGAGAAACGGAGGGTGAAAACGGCATTCAAACCGCTGTTTTGCCCGTTCCGGGCAATGCCGCCGAGGGGTATTACACTGCTGTGGCTGCGGATTGTTCGGAGGAAATTGACGTTCCTTCCGTACCTTATGCGGACAGAAGCAAAAAGATATACGTTTCGGAAGCGGGAGGAGAAGCCGATGTTATTTTTGCTATTAACACAGCAACCGAAAATTCAATCGGAGCGGTGTTTGAGCAATACGAAAAGGAACTTAATTTAAGCTTGGACTCCGATTATAAGCCCTCGTGCAATACGGCATTCATGAATTTGAAAGCGAAAAAGACGTATACGACATTTGCCGAGATAATGAGCGACTTCAATACGGCAAAAGCGGTCGGCTTTTATGCCGACGCCGGGGAAGAAGAATTAAAAGCAGGAGCAGAGCGTTACAAACGAGATGCCGGCATTGAGTTTGGCGAGGATTATGAAAATTATAAATCGGATATATGGAGAGTATTTACATATGTGCGGAGTAAGCTTACATCGTCAACCGATGCGCGGTCAATCACTGCACAATGGTACAGTGAAGCAGAGGCGGTTGCGGCGTTGAACTGTGCGGACAGAACAACAGCCGCGTCCGTACTTGAGAAATACAGCCTTAAGCTGGGGATTGATTACAGTAAATTTACCGGACTGCCATCAGAAACTAAAAAAATGAATGTAATAAAGGCAGTAACGGGAATGAATTTCAACAAGGCTTCCGATGTTAAGCAGGCATATGATAATGCTGTCGCACAGCAAAGCAGCTCCGGATCCCAAAGCAGCACAGGCGGCACAGGAGGCACAGGCGGCGGAAGCTCTGTTCCGTCATCACCGACCTTGCCATACTCGTCAAAGCCTAAGGAAACCCAAGAACCGACCGAGCCGCCGAAATCGAATGGATTTTCCGATATGCCGGAAAATCACTGGGCATATAAAGCGGTAAAACAGCTCAATGACGAAGGTGTTATGACGGGATATGACGATGGCAGCGTAAAACCCGATAATTCCGTTACGAGAGCGGAATTTGTTAAGCTTTTGACTGCCGCCTTGGGAATATATGATTTTTCGGCAGAGTGTGAGTTTGATGATGTTAAAAAGGAAGACTGGTATGCGGGATATATAGCATCGGCAGTAAATGCGGGCATAACGCAAGGGTACCCGGATAACACATTCAAGCCCAATGCTCCCATTACAAGGGAAGATGCCGCGCTGATGATTTACAGAGCCGCAGGAATGAAAGATGAGTCTGCACAGCCGGAGTTTACGGATAATAGCAGTATAAGCGATTATGCCTATAACGCTGTGGGCGCGCTGTCGGCGCGGGGGATTTTAAACGGATTTGACGATGGCGAATTTAAGCCGGCAAATGCGATAACAAGAGCACAGACGGCGCAGATAATTTATAATGTAAGAGAGGAGGCAAAGAAGTGAAATTCAAAAAAACAGTTTCTTTGCTCATGACTGCAATAATGGTTGTATGCATAGGGACTTTTAATGTATATGCCGAAACAGACAACACTCAGTGGGATAATGCCGTAGGCTTGCTTAAGACTTTGGAAATAGTCGATGATGAAACGCCGACAAATGATAATGAAATCATATCCAGAGGAGTGCTTGCCAAGGAGGTATACAAGCTGCTGAACATAAAGGACGCGGCGTATGTGAATATTTTCGGCGATGTGACAGAGGAAACTCCGTATGCGTCTTATATTACTTCATTGGCTCAAATGGGCATTATATCCAAGTCCGATATGTATTATCCCGATGATGCCGCAGTGTATGAGCAGGCTGTGAAAATGATAGTGTGCCTGCTGGGATATGATAAGGCGGCAATGGATGGAGAGTGGCCCAATAATTATCTGAATATGGCAAATTCAATTGGACTGACCGAAAATATTGCAGCCGCAGCGGGCGATAAGCTTACGGGCAGAATGCTTATAAGCTTGTTGTATAACAGTTTGGGCTGTGAAAAGCTTGTTTATGATGACAAGAACAAGTATGTAACGGACAGCGACAGAACATTGCTTACGGAAAATTTTAAAACAAGAAAGCGTAAGGGAATTGTTACGGGTAATTCGCAAACATATCTTGCCCTTAACGGGAAAACCAACGAAGAAACAATAATGTTGGATGATGAGTATTATCTTGATCCGAAAGGCTTGGTTTCCGGACTGCTGGGATATGAAACATATATATACTACCAAGAAGCTGATAACGAATTTGAGATTATATATGCTTTCAAAAGCGAGCGAAACAGCAGCAAAACCATTCGCGCAAAAGATATAGATAAGGCAAATATGACCGACTTATCGAAATTTGCTTGGTACGAAGGCACAAAATCGAGATCAAAAACAATGCGGCTTTCCAAGGATATGGATGTGATATATAACGGCAAGAGTTTTCCGAACTTTTCGATAGATACGCTTATCCCCGATACGGGAAGCGTGGAGCTGGTCGATAACAACGCCGATTCAATGGCGGATGTGGTATTTATATGGGAAAGCAAAACTTACGTTTTCTCAAGCGTAAATACCGATGAGAAGCTTATAGTTGATAAATACGGAAAGTATTTTGATTATTCCAAATATGACACCGTTGAGTTCTACGATATGTACGGTCAGAAGACTGCTTCGGACGCAATGGCTGCATGGAATGTTCTGTCAATATATGAAAGCGCGGACGGTGAATACTGCAAGATTGTAATATATGACGATCCTGTGATAGGCACTGTGGACAGAATGTACACAGACGAGTACGGAACATGGATTGTTGTAGATGATGAAGAATATGTAATAGCTCCGGAATTTGAGGAAGCGGTGGAAAAAGGCAATTCAAATGCCCATGAAATAGTTTTGGGTCAGACGGGTATTTATTACTTGAATGCGGACGAGGCTGTATCCGCTTCGGTCATAGAGGACGATTGGTCAAGTCGTTATGCTTACCTTGTATCGGTAAGTCTTGATGAGAATGAAGAAACCATGTACATCAAGCTTTTTATGAATGAATTACAAGGCTTTCAAACCTTTAAAACAAAAACAAAAGTGAAGCTTGACGGGCAGAAGATCAGCTTTGATAATGCATATCGTCAGCTTTGCGCAATGGAACAGCAGCTGATAAAGATTAAGCTGGACGGGGATTCGGATATTTTTGAAATAGATACAGCGTCCCAAGGTCTGAATGAAACAAGCGAAAATATGGTGTGCAACGCTTATCGGGGAACTTTCTACTGGAGTGTGCGGACGGGTCGTCTCGGCACCGGAGAAACGCTAAGCTACCTGCTGGACAGATATGGAGAGAGCGTGGAAACATTTGTTGTACCGAATACTGATGTATACAATGTAGACAATTACTCAAAAAAAGCGGATTTAAGGAATAATGAATCATATGAGGTATCAATATATGACAGTAATGCTGTCGGGATACCGAAAGCCGCAGTGGTCTATCAGGACAGCGCGGCAGAGAGTGATGTATTCGGCAACGGTGATACGGACGGCGGAGGTATGATCGTAACCGATATTAAGACGGTTGTCAATGAAGACGGCGATATAGTGGAAAATATTGTCGGTTACAGATTGTTTGACGGTCAGGCTGTAAACCTTTATACAAATGATAAAGTTGACGCTTCACGAATTAAGAAAGGAAGTCTGATAGATTACTATTTAGACTTTAAAGGCAGAATTAAAAGAGTGAATGTAGCAATCGATCCCGATAATGTAAATTATAACAATACACATAGGTTATATTATTACGAAGGAGATACTATTGGGCCGTTTTTGGCGAATGCTTCAAGATATGTGGCAGCAACGGTAATGGCAAAGAAGGACAGCGGTTACATAATCATACCTGAATCGGGCATGAGTATAGAAACCTTGGATCCTGATAATATGAATTTGCAAAATTCCATGATATATAGCTTGGGAGATGCGAAAATCTTTTTATACAAAGATAAAAAGGTTAGTGAAATTAAGGCAAATGAACTGGATTCATATGTATACTCAATGAATCCCAAGGCAAGGGTTGTGGTTGTGGCAACATATTCACAGCTTAAGGGTGTTGTCGTATACGACAATGAATAACTAAGTATAAAGCAAGGGCGGTTTTGCAAGCCGAAAATCGTTCTTGTTATAAAAAAATAAAAAAATGGAGGAGATCTTTATGAAAACCAAAAAAACAAAAAGACTTTTTGCGGGTATTATTGCAGCGGCAATGATGTCGGTTTGTATTCCCGCAACGGTATCACAGGCGGCAG
>JAQXZB010000040.1 GCA_029226975.1 Clostridiales bacterium
AGTTTTGTAAACTAAAAAAGGACGCAGTTATCCCGTTTAATGAATAACTACATCCGAAAACTCAGTCCCTTGCACTCGTTGAGTACAAAGGATATAACAAACAATAAAATTTAAAATATATATTATATTACTATAATACCATAAAAACCTTTATTTGTCAAGGGTTTAATAAAAATTATATTTCTCTTTTACTGTCGTGATGACTTTGGTATTGGGGAGAAAGGACAAGCCCTCCTCAATGCTGATTGCATTGTAGGAGGGAATTCGTCCTCATAATACGTGAATATCATATGCCGATAATGCATTCTTTCATCTTACATACTCCTATTCCACTTTCCGGCATCTGTCAACCCCATACAGCACGTGCAGGCCGCTTCCGTTGTCCCAGTCAACCATAATGGAACCGATATCGTCAACACCTATAACTGTTCCTTTTGTTCCTATAGGCGGAGCTTGCAGATCATTCATTTTTAAGAGCTCTACCCTTGTACCCTTAGGATAGCGCATTCTTAATTGTTCTACTATCGCCTTCTTCGGATACCCCATTCTTACCTGTTCTTCTATTGCACTTTTTAACATTTTCATCTCTCCTAACATTTTTATAAGACTACTGCCAAAGTTCTTTCCATAACTCAGAAAGAGTGCATCCGCATTTACACCGGCAATATTCTTCCATTTTCTCTTTGAAGAAAATCTCTTCTTTCTTTGTTAATTCCCAATCAACCGTGTGCGTATGATCCGGGCCTTTTACCACATATATTGCTGTGACGCTTCCATCCTCATGATAGAATGTATAGAAATCAAGACACGAATCTGTTCCCTTCGTATCAGTTCCAAAATACTTGTCCACTTCAAACCATAATTCATAAGGAATGTTCACCGTCTTTCCGTCATACGTTGACGTATCGAATTCATCACAGCAGCAGATGGTCTGCTTTGTAATATCTAACTCTCTCATAAAATTCACCTCATTTAACAACAATACTCGTCAATTTGCTTTTTGAGTTCTTCTTTTACAATAAGCTGTTGCGCTTTTGTCAAATCCTCAAACCTTAAGCCTAAAGCGTCCAATGCATCCTTATAATCGCAGGTAACACACGCTTCATGGTTGGCCAGCTCGCAGCTAATCATTTCCCTGAATGTTTCTGCATTGCTTTTAAGTTCATTATAGGATTTTTGTAAATGCCGCAAATAAGTCATTTGTTCTTTAATGATATTCTCATCGGCCACATAGCAAAATGAAATAGGATTAGAGAAAGGAAACTGTTTTCTCTTTTTTTTAATCTCAGCTTCTTCACCTATGCCAAACATTGATATATAATCGTAACGCATAATATAATAGCTGCGTAAAAAATGTTCTTTTTGCTTGTATTCGTCATACGACTTAATATCTTCCAACATTTCCGCCTCTGTATACAGTTTGTTGTTGAGCGTGGCAATATACCATTGTCTTAATGCCTTTTTGCCCGATTCCTTTACCATATGCCCATGATGTAATTCATAGTCATTTGCATAATAGATATGCTTTCCGTCTTTAAATACCAACGCAGAATATCCAAAGGTGTCACCAAAATCCACGAATACGATTTGATGCCCCTTCACTTCCTTTGTTTCGATTGCCAACTTTAAAGCATCATTATACGTTAAGTTTTCAATCTCTCTAATCGTCATGATAACGACCTCCTTATTTATGATAATAATTGTTTATATTTTGCAGCCGTGTATCCGCATACCTAAGGGTACGCAGATACACGCTGTTCTTACACTATTCATTCACATGCTTTTGCCAATCTCTTAGCTGTATGGTTGAGCAGACAAATGTTATCAACGCTAATACAAACGAAATAACAAAATCCGCTGCAAATCCAAATTCAATAAACATTGCCAGCATTGCCCCGACGGACATTAAGCAAAAGCATTGAATAACCTTTACAACTTTTGATATAATCTTCATAACAGGCTCCTTTCTAAGCTGCATTATTTGTTTTCTTTTCTGCCAATGAAATCAGTTCGTCAATTTCATCATACGGCAAATCTACATCATACCAATCATAATCTTCCATTCCCCACTCATTCTCTCTGGTGGGAGAAACGCAGACACTTGCATCATTTGATTCCATGTGATTTGTTGGGAGTTCAACACTTATTTCCATTGATATCGCTTCAGGATAGTCCTCCGCCGTGATAAATGTTTTTAACATTTCTTTCGGAGCGATAAAATAGAATGTTGTAGTGTCAAGTTCCTTATTAACACATCGTTCATCAAATTTAATCCCGTTATCTAACACAATTCCACTCCTCACTTTATTAAAAATTTCTATTCAATTGGCATTTTAAAATGTAATTGTTAATTCTTTTCCTGATTCAAGATTAAGTTCACTAATATAATTTACTAATGAGGACAAGAAATTTCTTACAACATTCATTCCTTTATCATTTATTGTGATATAAACCGATTTATCCCACACAGGAGACTTCTCAACAGATGAACCCGGTCTAAAATATTGCACATTGATATAATATCTTTTTCCGTCAATCCATTTAAAACCTTTTACTTTGCATCCGTTTACCCATGTATTTATTTCCATATGAACAACCTCCATTTCTTTGATAACATCCTGAATTTATTCGGTTAGTATATAGCCATCTTCCAGCATTTCTTAATTACTTCTTGTGCATATTCGTCTGTTTTAGCATCTTCATCAATATACTCAACAGTTCCGTCTGCCAAATCAAGTTTTGCAATTACAGTGCCTTCTTCGTTATCGTCATCAGTTTTCCATGCATCTACATAGTATTTTTCTTCTTCCTCATCGAAGAAATCACATCTAATCTCTGACCATTTACTCATAACAATTCCTCCATTTCTCACATAGAATCATAAGTTCGTTTTCCGTTTAAGCACAGACATACAAACTATACTCATCACAAAATCCATTCGTTGTTTCCACTTCCCAATCCGGTTCGTCTGCATCATGGTTATAAAACGGCGGTCGCACTACCGTACTCTGAAAGGTATTCCCACCACATTTTACAAGCACAATGTCACCGAACTTCAAATTGCAAAATTCCTTATGTGTTATCTCTCTGATATTTATAAGTGTTTTCATCTTGTTTCCTCCTGTTCCCCGGATATATTTCCGATTTCATCAGTTATTTACTTTCACCTGATTATATATATCAAACGGTTTTCCGTTTACCTCTGCAGATATGATGCTTACTTTCATTTTACCTGTCCATTCACAGTTATCAATAGCTTCGCATCTTGCATTGTCTAAATCTTCTTCCGTATAATCATCCGGAATTTCCACTTCATATTCGCCATACGTTGTTTCTTTACATAACATTTTGATTTTCATAATTATTTCTTTCCTTTCTGTTATGGTCTTGAAATCCTCGTTAGCCCCACAGTCATCTGTGAGGCTAACGTATACTTTTTTACATTTTTTTATCGGGTTATTCAAACGCCTTTTCTTTAATATACATACAATCCGGTTCTGTATCGTCCGCTTGACAATCCGTTGCATTCCAATCATCATCCCAATACACTTTATCTGTAAGCTGATGATTTGCAATATCCATTGCTTCTGCTTCGGTTTCTGCTTCAACAAACAAATAACCGGTTCTTGTAATCGTTACTAAAAACTTCATATTATTTTCCTCCTTTTCCACCTTTAAATCGTATTTTTATCTGCTTTTTTTCCGCATAATTCATAATTGATTCAAGGTTTGATACTGTTTTTTTACTAACAACTCCAATTTTATTCAATTCTTTCACATCAATCAACGCTTTTTCTAAATTGCATTTAATTGATTCGATTTTGTCTGCAAGATACTGATTTGCAACATCCGTTGCATCCTCTTCGTTCCTTGCTTCAACAAACAAATATCCCTTTTTTGTAATTTTTACTAAGACCTTCATAATATTTTCCTCCATTTCTTTTTTTAAATCATTATTCATTTCTGTGTGTTACCCATAATATTCCAAGCTTAGATAATTCGGCTCATCCGAAATACCCAGCTCTTCCATATATTTTTTACACACATTTCGCACTTGTTCTTCCGTAAGATTCTTTTCTGTTTCATTCATATGCCAAGGATAATTCACCTCAAATACAACGGATGCAAGCGTACCGCAGGAATCGTCGGAAGGGCAGTAAGAAAAACATATACCCGTTTCTCTTGACATGATATTCGAAATAACCGCGCCTTCTCCATCTTTTCCTGATACATCGCAAGAATAGCTTTCAAATAAAGCTTCCGAATTACCGCCATTCTTTACGCATCTTAACATCTCATCATACAATACAAACTCATAATCATAGACACAAAAAGAATCTTTATGCGTTATCATAAAGTCAACAAGTTTTTCCTCTGCACAATCAGAAGCAAAACCGAAGCCATAAATGTAACTGCTCATCATACTCATACTTTTCACCTTTTTTACCTTTCTGTTATTATTGCAGCCGCAAACGTGCAGCTTGTTAATTCTGAAATATAGCTAAGCCTGCTTCTTTATGAGTTAGGCTAAAATATATATTTCCGTCTCCATTGTCATTTCTGAACGTGACAAGCGTCTTCCCTATTTGGTCTATCAACACCTCTTCTCCGTCCATACAAGCCAATTCACCACCTTCATTATACAAATCATAATAATTCGTATTGTTATAGTAATCAGGAACTATTAGCCCATACAACAAGTCATTTTCCATGTTCTGGAGTGCTTTAACACTTATGCAGACTTTCATTCCTTCTGTGAGCTTCATGCAAATTCCCTCCTTCTGAATTGATTAAATTCAAACTTCTTAAAGCATAATACACGCACATTTCTTTCAGACATTTTTTACACATCTTTCCGGAAACAGCATTAAAATACTCATCTTTGATTTTGTTGCCACATTTTACACACTCATTCATTGTAAACCTCCGCTTTCTATATTTTACGGTGTTACACTGTACACCGCTTTGCTTTTTCCGCTTTATAATTTTCAAATCGTCTCAGGAATTCATCAAACGCACATTCGAAAGTCAAGTTTTCCGGCCTGCTTTCATAGTCTGTATAATGAATTTTAACCGACTTGCACCTGCTTTTTAATTCCTCTGACAAATAAAGCGTTTCATGTTCTGAAAATCCCTTTAGTACTGCGTTTAAAACTATTTTAGGACTTTTTGGCTTTAATCTAAAAAAGTCGATAGTTATTCCGCTTTCATCATTAAAACTGATAATACTATGCATCTTCAATCCCTCCTTTTTACTCTGCATTGGAATATTTATAGCGGCGCATTACACGCCGCCATGGTATTCCTCCACAAACCTTTACTTGTATAATTCGTCAACAAACTTTTCACATAAGGCCTTTTGAATGGCGTTATAATAATCAGCATCGCTAAAAATATGATACAACGCAACATATTCCCTCAAACCTTTGGCTTGTTCTGCCGTAAGCGTACCACTATTCACAAAATACGCAAAAAGATTATTTTGGTCTGTTTCTTTCATCTCTATAACCTTTTGTGCGAAGTCTGTCATTCTTTTATGTGCCAATTTATTCATTTCTGCTCTCTTTCTGCGGCAGTCTTTACCACTGCTGCTAAGCGTTATTTTTTACACTTTAAATCTGTGTCCCATTATTGTAATAGCCGTCATCTCTGTAACCTCATCGTCATAGTCAATGTCATAATCGATATTCATAGTTTTCAGAATTTGCAGCATTCCGTTGAACTCGCTATATGCCGGACAATACCTTTTGTTTTCAAAACTGTCCATTATTCTCTTATTGTTGACTATCCTCATTTTAGCTACAAGTCTTTCGCCTATTCTTTCAATCATGTCATTCATTTCTGCATCGTTTTTTACAAAACACCTTTTCATTTTAATTCTCCTCCTGTTCTTCGGGTTCTGCAACAAAGTTCCAATAAATCTGATGTTTTTCGCCGTTTTTAAACACTGTTATTTCATTTTCATCATAGTCAATTGCAGTTTCGTAAACGGCATCATCATTCATGCAGTTGATTTCCGGGAAATTTTCACGCATAATATCAACCAAAAAATCCATACATAACCATATAGCTTGTTGTGGGTTCTCAGCCTCAACATAATCGCCTAAATAGTTATCTCTTGTTTCGTCCCATACTTCTTCGCCTATTATCATATTGGCATTACCGACAGAATTTTTTACATTAAATTTCATAATCTACATCTCCTTTTTCTTCGGTAGCCCTTGCCGCTACCGCTCGGCTGTATTATTTAATCGCACTTACATGATAATTTTACTGATTGTAAATACGTTTCGTAATACACTGTTTTTATTCTTTTTTTCACCAACGCTCCGCTCATATTCGGATTATTTCTGTTTTCCGACGGTTTTAATTCATAGCAGCGTCCATTATCGGGATCACGTATGTATTCTGTTCCTGCATACGTAAAATCATTATCGGAACGATACCAATTAAACGGACGGTCATAAATATCACGTATTATCATTTCTATCCTCCTTTCTGAGTAATACAATTACACATTTCCTCTCTCCTTAAAAAATTAAGGAGTGTTTTTTTATATATAAAAAGGAGTATCTTATGATACACCTTGTAATAAAACACATTATTTAGCTTTGTAAACTAAAAAAGGACGCAGTTATCCCATTTAATGAATAACTACATCCGAAAACTCAGTCCCTTGCATCTCTTAAGTACAAAGGATATAACAAACAATAAATTTAAAATATATATTATATTATTATAATACCATAAAAACCTTTATTTGTCAAGAGCTAAATATTTTTTTCACTTGCATTTTTCCTATATGACAAAATATCTCGCTATATCCGGCAAAAACTCCAATAACCGCTCATACGGCATACCCAAGATACCTTCTGAGAGAAATGATACCATAGACATAATCACCCAATATATTACAAATCCTTTAACGCAGCCAAAAATACCGCCAAATATTCTATTCATATGCTTGCTTATTGATATGGAATTAACCCCATTATTCACCGTCGAGATGATAA
Organism: Clostridiales bacterium; assembly: GCA_029226975.1. GTDB lineage: Bacteria > Bacillota > Clostridia > UBA1381 > UBA1381 > Ornithomonoglobus_A. The sequence goes on from JAQXZB010000040.1 coordinate 7,014, forward strand.
TACCGCAAATAATCATACATATCATGAATACAAATATCATACATATGACAGTGCCTATGCTGCCAACAATTGCCGATATATCACCGGGTATTGCGATGCCGTCTGATATGTATTGCAGTGGTACTTTATTTAAGGCGTCCAAAAATCCATCTATTGAAAAATCCGATAAGTTTATGGAGCTTTGAACACGCTCTATGATATTAAATTTTTTTATGAGCATTGCTGACAGCGGCTTTGACACCGCCGCAGCTGTCACAAAGCTTATTACCGTTGATATAAGGCTCCCTACGCTTTTTACAAATCCCCTTTTTATTCCTACAAGTCCAAAAATCAGCATAATAATTATATACATATGTATCCTCCCTGTTTTACCTGTGCTTTTTTTATTCCCACTCTTCATTGGTGCAGTTATATTCTATATTGGTTAAAAGACTATAGTTTAAATATGCTCCCGTTGTATCCTTTTCTATGTTATTCCATTCCTCTTCTGTTCCCTGATAATGAATATATACAGTACTTACATTTCCGTATGTCCAGTTTTTACCCAAATATGTTACCGTTCTTGGTATCCATATATGTATTCCTCCATACGGTATACCGTTTAGGTTTCCTATTGCTGCTTCACTCAATGTGGTAAGCCCGTATGGCAAAACCAATTCTCCCCATTGATACCCCCATAAACTGTATAATTCTATATTTGGAAGACTGATGCCCTTTTCAAATTTCAGGCCATTATTCATTTTTCCTACGCCTCTGAATGCCCCGCTTATTGAGGTTGTATCTTTAGGTATAACGGCATTGGTTAAGGTTAATTTTTGACAGTTGTAGAATATCATTTGTGCATTCCCATTGTATCCCAACTTAACATTTGACAGGTCATATTCCGCTTCCAGTTTGGGGCAATGATAGAATGCTGCACGTCGTATATTGACAACGCTTTCAGGTAATGCATTGGTACTTTGCAAATTAGTACAAGCGGAAAAAGCATATTCACCTATTATTTCAAGGCCATCGTTAAACTCCACCGTTTCCAACCCATCACAGCCGGAAAATGCATAAGATATTTCTTTGCACCCTGCTCCAAGTCTTACGTTTTTAAGGCTTCTGCAAGAGCCGAAATCATAAGGCCATAATTTCGTAACACCGTCCGGAATTTTATATCCTATATTTTCCAGACGTGCACAGTTTAAAAAAGTATACGCTCCCATCTTTTGAAGACTCTCCGGTAATATGCACTCCGTCATACGACTTCTGCAAAAAAACGCATAATCTCCAAATTCCGTAACGGTATCGGGTATTTTAATAATAAGAGGCTGATTTACAGAGTCATACAAGGTTATATCTGTTGTGACAGACCCGGAAATTCCCGCGACATTGATTGCGAATGCGCGCATCCCTATTTTTTTTAAGTGGTCCGGTAATAATACGGTTCCCGTTAAGGCTCTGCAGTTGTAGAAACCGTATTGGGGGATCTCCGAAAGATTTGTTAGGCCGGACAAGTCAAGGCTCTTTAGGCTTACACAATCATTAAAGCTATATTCTCCTAACAAGGTTATATTCTCCGAGAACTCAACGTTTTCTAAAGCGCTGCAGTTATTGAATGCATATGCGCCTATCTGAGTTACTTTTTCATTCATTGATAAGCTTACCAGAGAATTGCAATCCTCAAAACAATTTGCGGATATTGTTTTAATTTCAACTCCGTCAATTGATTTTGGCAATGCCAAGTTTCCCAAAGTGTACACATCATTCACGTCCACCCACGGTGCTATGTAGGATAAGTTACCGTTTTTGTCGATCTTAAGATTTAACAACGATGCATATTTTGCCGACCAATTTGATGAACCGCCGCTTCCGCTTCCCGATCCACCGATTACCGTAACGTCACCCTTTGTAATACTCACTCCGCTATTTCTCGGTGCCAATGTGACTGTATTGGTTCCCTGTCTGCCGGAATGTCCGTAGGTCTTTAAAGATATTGTCACATCTATACTTCTCATGTTTTCATCGGTTACATCAAATTTACTGTTTCGCAAATCAGCTTCCATGAGAATTTGTGTGTCTGCATTCTCGGTTCTTTTAATTACTCCGTCATCGTCTTCTTTCGCATCTTCGCTCAATGCAATTTCATAGAATATATTATAAGTTTCATGGTTTTGCTCTTGAATAGCCAAAGACATTCCGTCTTCATCTATCATTATTGCCTTTGCCGACTGTATTTCCCTCCCAAGGTAAAATACCGTCTGTTGATAGGACTCTCTGTATTGTGTTTCCATCTGCGAATCATGTGCATTCCCCAATATGAATTTAATAAGCCCAAACGCTGCTCCGGCAATAATCCCTACAATGAAGACAGACACCATGGTTTCCGCTAATGTGAATCCGACCTTTATTTTTCTTATTTTCATTTCATTACCCTCTTTACTCATGCAAATATAATATTTCGCTCATATGACTCTCTGCTTTTGACAAGTCAATCCTATACATATTGTTTATGCTTTGGTCATATATACCGTCACTGAATACACCGGCTTCAGAATCCTCCGTACACTCTATGCTTTTATCAATATCATTTAACTCACACTTGCCCTGTCCTACTTTGTACAATGCCACTTCCAATTCGGTATCTGTTTCCAGTTCTTTGATAAAGACATACAAATCATCTTTATTCTTCACTTTCGCTCTGGCACTTTCCAATACGGATGATAAATACTCATATGTACTTATTACGGTATCTCTCTGCGCATTTATCTTTAATTGTGAACGTGATAAATATATTACGCCTACAGTAATACTCATAAGCATTATCGCCGACAATATACACTCAAGAAGCGTAAATCCTTGTTTTTGTTTTTTTATATTCATGATACATCTTCCTTTACTGCAATTAAAAACGTCTCAGCTGCTCCGTAAATTTTGAACTGCTCGTATTATTCTCATCCGCTCCGCTTTCTTTTAAAGGGCATAATATTCCAATCCCATTAAGTAGCCGTGTTCTGCGTTTATCGACTATACTACCGCACTTTACACATCTGCATCTGTATATATGTGATTTGTTAATACAGCCCAAATCACGAATCACTTCGTAATCCCCATAAATTTTACCGACCTGTATACTTCGCTTTTCTCTTGCCATTTCACACACTCCTTCGGTATTTAATTAAAAATAAATATATAATAAAAATCATTTATTTTAATAATTATTTTTTTATTATTTATTTTTTAATAATTATTTTTTTTAATAATTTATATTATATAATCTCAAAAAGGCTTCTATGGTATTTCGGGGGACAGATAAGTTATTGTATGTATCACTCATATCCGGCTTCCCATCTACAGGCAGCTCTTTTATGGTTATGTTGTGACAATAATGACATTCAAAGCCTTCCATGCTTTTTCTGTTCTTCGGAGGTTTATTATTGTCTTTAAATAAGTCCTCAAGACACTCTATCTGGTACTTATAGCAATACACGCTAAACTTAATTGCTTCGCCGCTATGTGCCACATTGTATATATGCTTTAGCTTCACAACATCCAAATCCGAACAGTTTATGTGATATGTTCCGTTTTCATCTACACACGGATATCCAAAGTATCTCAGATATTTTTTCGGCATATTCAGCTTTATTCCGAAATAGTTTTCTATTTCCCATATGCCCTCTTTCATGAGTTCTTCCGGCGCAGAGTTCAGAATTTTATATAAATGATATAACGATGTTGTTTTCTCCGGGATTAAATACATTCTATCAAACGGACTCAGCCAAGATTCTCCATACTTTTTATGGATTTTCTTATTCATGGTCTTTCTGTCAAAAAACAGATTTTTCAAGCTGTTTGATAAACTGTAAAATATCAGCCCTTCGTAAATAAAGCTTCCGAACGGTCCTGTCTTGTTTGTGATTGTGTACCCTTTTTCAGCAATAGCGTCATGAATCGGCTCCAACCCTCTTTCCTGTGCTTTAGGATTCCATTTCATACCGAATTTGTTCAAGTGAAAGACAGAAAAAAAGCGAGTACATTTATGTTTCACAGTATCTTTCCTAAACAATACTCCGTAATGAGTCGTAAACGCATATTGCTGCAGTTCCTGTTGACTCATCATTCCGCTTTGGTTATTGAACGGGATATATTCATAATCACCGAAATTGTTTATCAGTTGTCTTTCAAGGTTCCCGGTTATTTCCCTGATTTCTTCTTTTTCTTCCATGCTCATAGCCGATAACTTTATATTTGCCGCATTATTCTCATTGTTTATTTCCGACCAATACGCTTGTGTTCTGTCCCGCATTTCAAACACAGGTCCCAACTCATCTTTTAATTTCAGCATTACCTTATCCATGTACCTCTTTGAATTCTCGTCTATGGCATATGTATTTCGAAGAATAAGTATATGCATCATATCGAAGATATGCTGTATTGCATACTGGTTTAAAAGTCTCTCTGTTTGACGAGGATTTGTAGATACAAAGGTAGTCACATCTCTATCGTCAAATATGTCTTTTAAATACTCATAACATTCATCTCCATAGCTATCAGTAAAGAGCGCCCTTAACGCTTCCAAACCGAGTTTTGTAAGATAAAAATACTTTATCTGGTATGAATCGGATGGATACTTGGCTCGGTCTTTTTTTATATCCTTAATATCCCCGTCTGCTTGAATCAGAGTATTTTTATCCGAAGGAGTGTCTTGTATATCATATTCTGTTTCTTGATATATTTCTTGTTCTTTAAGTCCTTCTGTATTCTTATGTGTTCGGTTACTGTTCGGCTTATTTCTCACTACCTGTTTTCCTTTTTTTACATAGCCCTTTTTAATCAGCATATCCATTTTGTTATGCATAGATGTTTCTGCTGACGGATAATGCAGTCTTAAAATCGAATATGTTAATATCCCGTTTTCGGTCATAAGCTCCAGTGTCTTTTGTGTACTTTTACGCATATGTCTTTCCATTTTTATATCACCTTAAATGTCCTTTTTTTTAATATGTTTCTGAAAACAGCCTTTTTATACTCGTATTCCAATCCTTGTATAAATTTTTTGGTTTTCAACCCCCGACAAACCGCATAGGTACGCCAAATTTCGCACATTCGCTTTAGTGTTTTTTTGCCTTCGGGGCCTCAATGGAAAAAACCCTATAGGTTTTTTTGCCTTTTTGTCCTATTTTTTAACGAATTTTTTTGACGCATTTTTTTATGCTTTTTAATGTACTTTTATCCATATCTGTATTGACTACCACATAGCATCCACTCGGCACATCATCAGATATATATGACTCTATTTTTATAAAAGTTTCACACCCGCAATCTGTTGTCGCTAACGCATCTACAACAGCATTTTGAATCTTGTGAATCAAATAATTGTCATTATCAGGTATCAGTGTCAACGGAATTTTCGACGAATGGACCACTGCATATGTAATTGTCTTTTGTCTCATATCCATCATTCTGAGGGTCTCTCTGTTTTTATTCAGTGTTCTTTGAAGCTTCAGTGAAAGATTATATTCATTCTTCACAGCTGCCGCTGAGTGTCCCTTCGGAAGATACGGCAGATAGATGTATACCGTATTATCTTCGATGGTTAATCCGATGCCCCCTTTATCCTTTGTATATCCTGTAGTGTCACTGTATGCATATGCATTTTTACCGCTGAAATTAAAATCCAATATCAACCGCTGTGCCGAAGCCACATCATATGATATACTTTCTATGTCCTCCGGTCTTATCAGATTTATACGATACCTCATAAGCTTATCTATCTTTTTTTCTGCTGATTGGATAAGCCTTCGGATTTCACTTAATGTACTGACAATAAATTGTTCCTCCAATCGTCCAAGTTCCATGCTGTCCTCCTTAAAAATTCACAATAGAAAGCGAGTTGTCCGATTTTAATATACAGTAGCAATCGAACCCATACTTCTTGCATTCCTGACCTTTATCATCATCATTAACCATTGCGATGTGTACAATTTTTTGTTCATATTCATCATCAACCGTTCCGCCCAGCACTCTTTTGATATGCGGGAAAACCGTGTTTTCATTGAATTTCTCAATAACAGTCACATCGAACATAACATCATCATTTGTTATAATTGCCAACTGCAGCGGGTAACTCAAAGCATTTATGGATCTCACATCCTGCGGCTGAAATGCCGACATAATCCATGCTGACTTCGTAAGAAGACGCTGATGTGTCGGGTCCCGTTTTAAGTGGAGATTGTATGTACTGTAGGTATTGGTATTTCCATCATATACCAACTTATGCCTTGATACAAGGTTTTGTAAAGACCACTTAATGCTTTCCTCCTCTTTAAACTCTTTTCTATAGAACGCTGTCACCTGATCCTCGTGAACCAAACCGAACTCATTAACAAAATCCAGTATATTGTCAATCAGCAGATAATGTCTCATTTTTTCATATTCCTTTCCTATCGCTTGTAAATTTTACGCGTATTATTTATATTTTTAATACCCCTAAATCGCACATTTAATACTCCTAAAACTTTTCTTTACGCGTATTAAATGCCTGTTATGCGCGTATTATTTACCCTTTTAATACTCCTATATGCTAAGCGTTAGGAGTATTATTTGTATTTTTAATACTCCCAAATCGCACATTTAATACTCCTAAAATTTTTCTCTACGCGTATTAAATGCCTGTTATGCGCGTATTATTTACCCATTTAATACTCCCATATATTAAGCGTTAGGAGTATTATCTGTATTTTTATTACCCCTAAATGCTCCTATTTTTCTCACGCTGTTACTTTTACACTCCGTTTTTGAGCCTGCTTTGCGAGCTGTTCTCTGTCGGTAGTAATCAATTCATTCTCGTTTTTAGAAGACTTAAAATCCACCAACACATGATTAGAATTAGCCATAAGCAGCCCCTCTCCTCTTTGAAAATGAGTTACTTGCTGAATTTCCACTCTTGATAAGCCCAACGTATTTTCAACCCTTGCAGCTTCTTCAGTCTCAAGCTGCATTATGAATTTGATTTTTGCGTTGTTAATAATCCCTTTACCGTATGAACCGTTATCCAAAGCAAAGAAATCATTCAAATCCTGCGTTGCAGCAATGGCCGAACCTCCGTATCCTCGAATAACCTTAAATATCTCTAAAACGAAATCAGCAGCTTCTTCAGAAGATTTTGAACCTATCAGTTTCCACAACTCATCCAAAAATACAGCCTTTCGTGTCGTTCTGTCTTCGCGGACCTTATCCCATACATAATCCAAAACGATAAACATTCCAACTTTCAAAAGTTCTCCGGTGAGATCAGAAACGTCAAGGACTATATACTTATTATCAAGGTTTACATTAGTTCGCATATTAAAGGAATCTGCCGAACCGTTTACATATCTGGCCAAAATATTATATAGTCTTTTCCCCGCGTCGCCGGTCTTTCCCAACTCTTTTTGAAGGTCTCCCAAAATAGGCATTTCCTTATATTCGCCGGTTTCTTTATTCGCTATAAGGCTCTCATTATCATTGGTAATGCCATAAGACTTATATGTACGGATTAAAGCCTCGTCCAACAGTTGTGTTTCTTCATAAGTTATATTGGGAATCAGCAGTGAAAAGAATGTATGAATTTGCTGTATCTTCGCCGCTAAAATAGAATAATCCAAGCTGTCCTGTCCATCAAGCAGCATCGTGTTGCTGTAATCCAATTTACGAATTTCCATTATATTGATATTCTGTCCCGATCCTGCACATATTTTTACATATTCTCCCCCTATTGCGGAACAAGCACGTTTGAATTCATGTCCTTTATCCGGTGCAATTATAAACACTTGCGTCTTTTTCTGCCTCATTCTCAATGCCATGCACTGCAGTGTATATGTTTTTCCCGCTCCTGAAGTTCCCAATATAGCCATATTAGCATTCTTATATTTTTGCGAATCAAAGTTGTCCACAAATACCAGTGAATTATTTGCTCGGTTTATTCCCATCAGTATACCGTTTTCATCAGATACCTCAAAGGATACAAACGGATATGCACTTGCCAATGAACTTGACAGCACATTTCTTTTACTCTTTTCAAAGATATTATCATCCCATTTACAAATCGGCAAGCTCATAAGGAATGACTGTTCCTGCTGAAACCAACATAATTTAAGCTTCATATCGCGTGATAACAGATACAGCTTAATTTCATTGATTTTATAGGCCAAACTTTCCGGGTCATCTGCCATTATTGTAAGCAAAACTGCCATATAGCAGAAATCGTCGCCCTGCGCGATGCCTTGCTTCAGATAATACCCCGAATTGATTGTAGTGGATAATTCATCAAACTCCATAGACGTATCATCAATGCTATGAGCTCTTAATTGGTTGTACCGCAGTGCAAATTGAAGCTTTGTCTGTATTTTATCAATAGGCTCTTTCCGTATAAATAGGTCTACATCCACACCTTCTCCTAAATTTGCAAGTATTGAAAACCACCCTGCCTGATTGTTAATAGGATAAGCGCTTGACGGCAAATACGCATAACAATAATACTTACCGTCAACTATCATATACTTCGGACTCTCCTTAACGTCTATACTTTCAGGCGCAAGAAAATCATTTACAGGTATATAATTATCGCCGGGTGTATAGTTATCATCTGCTATATACCTTGATATTACCTCCAATTTCTTGGAATTAAAAGAAGTACTCTCAGCTTCCTTTCTGCACATAATTTCATAAAACAATTCCATAATCTCATCATCGTCATTAAGAGCTCTCACTTCGTTACCGCAAGATACCAACATATTTTTAATTCGGAATGCTATATTGTCCAAATCATATTGAATATCCTCAAACGAAGGCGAATGTTTCATTCCTGACGGTTCAGTATAGTTAAAAGCAATAAAAAACCGTCTTGAAACTCCTTCAGCTGCAGATACCCTTGAAATAAGGTCTATCTGCTCTTGCTGAAGAATTCTGCAATTTTTATTCTTTTCTGTCTTTATGTCATTGTTTATCTTTTGAATAAACTTACTGCTGTCCGCCTTTTTTGATATTATTTTAAATTGTATTTTCACAGGCATTGTTCTTAATGCAGCCGCAAATTCCTGTATAATGGCCTCCTGCTCACTTGTAGACCTTAAGGCAAAGTTTATCGGCATAACCTCCAATATTTTTACAAACCTTCGATCTTTTGTGCAGACTATACCCTTATTGATGTCTCTAATCGGCGAGAACGCTTGAGTACTCTGTATTTTCATAAGCTTCTTCTTTTTTCCCGAAGTTCTTTTTAATACATCGTGCATATTATCTCTGCCTTCGTCATCTTCAATTGCCGAGTCCTCTTCATCCTCAAAAATAACGTCCTCATCCTCTTTAGCATTTGACTTTTTGTTTGCAAACCCTTTTATCAAGTTCCGTATTGTCTTATTTCTCTCTGCATTGTCACCGCTTGATTCTTTCCAATCGTCAAATTCCACTTCCACTTCTGAATTGTCGTCGGCTATATTTTTCTTAAAAAACATATTATCTTCTCCATTTCATGCTTACTTTTCTCAAATGCCGCTGTCACCTTTTAGCAATTCCGGCAATTTTTCATTTTCCTCAAGCATTCTCTTTTCAATATTCTTGAAAATCTCAAATTCTGCATCCTCTTCAAATTCGAAATTTTCACCCTCAATGAATGTTATCGGTTCCCGTTTATCTGATTTCTTTTCTTTCCATGCGTCTATTGTATTCAACAGTTTATCTTTTGGCTGTTCCTGAGCCATCTGCAAATCAATAGCCTTTATCTTTCTTGCCCTCACTTGACCATTGTTAAGCATCACTCTTTTCGCCTTCAGCCATCCATACGAATATTTAACAAAAGTGCTTAATGGATCTCCGTTTATTCCTGCGTTGCCCAATAAAAACAGCGGTAATGCACATGATATTACTGTTGACAATTTTACCGCAAAACTCGGAAAAGGAAATTGCCACAAAGGAAAAGCTACTATCAGTGCCAACCCGACACCTTCAATGAAATTACGTCTCTTAAACAATCCGTTTAAGACCCTTCCTCCGTCAACAAAATTTTTAGGAATTACATATACCTGTACCTGCTCATCTTCTGCCATTTTCAATCTGCTCCTTTACAAATTATTGAGCAATTTCTCCGAATATCGGAGGAGAAATTGCTCATTCAGTCTGCCCAAGCCGCTTAATTATTGATACGAAGAATCCTTCCTCTTATCAACCCGCTTTCGGCCATAATATCAAAAATTTCAACCGATACCGAATCTCCCACCATCGGAGGTCTGGAAACTCCCACCAATGCTGTTCCGCCGTTTCTAAGATATCCAAATACCGCATATCCCGGAACTTTGGCATCTTCTAAATATATCGCTATTGTGGGTGTTCCGTTTTTATTGCTGTAAATATTGGTTATATGCCCGCACCAGATAGAGCCCACATACAAGTTTTTAACGCGCTCTACATACTCATCTTTCTCAGCATGCCTTCCCGATACGGTAATATTAATCGGCATTCCGTCATCATCATAATCGATTCTCATAATGCGAACCGCTATATCATCGCCGACTCTATATTCCTCGGCAAAGTTCTCAATATACTTATATGTTACAGACCAATTCTTCAAGCTTATATCGAACCCCAATACATTGATAAACAATGCGCCGCGTCCTACCGCTATAATTTTTGCATTTACAACGTCTCCGACTTCATACAGTGACCTTCCGCCCTGCCCTTTGTGGAGGTTGTATATGCCAATTCTCTCCAGTGCCGCCTTGCGGGATCCGGCTATAATATACTCACCGTTTGGATTACCCGTCATATCTGTTATACAAAACGACATAGGCGCGCCCATCGATCTCATAAGCAAATTCCGCTGCCTTCTTCTTATAATCCCCTGATTAGGGCCTGTTACGGTTGTATCTCTGAATACTTCCGAAAAAGGAATTGTAATATTAAAATTACCGCACGATACAATAGCCGCTACACCTAACACCTCAGAGCCCCGTGCAATGTTCTGTATTGAAACAAGCACGCCGGATAGGATTCTGTTTTCTTTTCTCGCAGCCACAAGCTGCTCCCACTCAGAAACCCTCAACGCATTATTTTGCTCGGCACGTTCCCTTTTTTCCGCCCTATTTTTTCTCTCCAAAGCTGCAATTCTGCTCTGTTCTACAATTTCACTTCTTGATACTCTATCCGCTTTCCCATTATTCATCACATCCGGAAGGTTTTCATCAGCGGATTCTTTGTCTTCCGTTGCAGTTTCATTTGCCAGAGCAGCGGTCTTTCCTTTTCCTTTTGCAGCATTTTTAACGCGTTTCTTCTCATCAGGAACGGCAACTTCTGCACCCTCATCACCGGTTGCAATCGTTTCCTCTGTATCCTCCGGCTTCAAGTCAAGAATCTCACCAAAATCATTTTGACTTTCAAGCTCCTCGTCCTTTTCAATAATTAATTCTTTCTCTGTTGCCATAGCTTTCTTTGCAAGATAAATCTTGCTCTCCTTTCTTATTTTTTTACACAAAAATCATTATTTGTCAGGCTTTTATGTAACAAACATTCCGCCGCAGCCAAAATACCGAGGCGTTCCGGATTAAATGTTTACTTAATGCATCTCACTGTTTATTGCAAACCCTGAGAATTTAACTTATCAGCCCTTTATACCAATAATACCATAAAAACCATTATTTGTCAAGAGTATAGGTTATTTTTCTTTCACTTTTTTTATAAAAAAAATCTTGTTTATTCATCTATATCTCTGCAAAAAAAATAACTGCAGCAAACAGCAAAGCCGTCTGTGCAGTTATTCGCATCTCACTTTTGAAGCATGGACTTAAGATTTGTATATCTTACATCCATCTTATGATTTTCAATCCCCTTACGAAAAGCTTCGGGCTGACCTATTAAAGCAACCTTATCCGTGGCACGGCTGATACCTGTGTATATCAGATTACGCCGAAGCATAAAAGTATGTTCATTATCCGTAGTCATAATAACCACTTTGTACTGCGAGCCTTGTGCCTTATGAACCGTCATTGCATATGCAAGCTCCAGATTTTTCGCATCATCTCGTGTATACTCCATGACATTCCCATCAAAATCAATAATCATTATGGTCTGAAAAACATCATCTACATATTTATCAACTATATCTTTTATCGTTCCGATGTCCCCATTTTTGATATACTCTTGATTTTTAGTCTGAAGAACGCGGTCGCCTTTTCTCAGCTTATATCCATTACATTCAAACTCTCTTTCCCCTCTTTCAGGATTGATTAATCCTTGAATTTTTATATTCAGGTCCGTTGTACACAGCACAGAATCCTGTTTAGGTCTTCGAGTAGGATTTAAAAGAACCACATTATCAATTCCATACTTTTGTATACAGTTTTGATAAATCTTTACTGCCTTATCCATAGTTCCGGACGAGTTTGATGTAGCTATAAACTTAAAATCGCCATCCGTCTTTATGCTCTTTATTTCTCCGGTATTAACAGCACAACAATTTGTTATTATCACCGATTCTTTTTGCTGACGAAATACCGTCGTCAACTTGACAACAGGGACTGCATCGCTTTCAATAAAATCCCGCAGCACATTACCTGCTCCTACAGACGGAAGCTGATCCGGATCGCCTACAATAACCAATCGTGTATCAAGGTCCAAATTTTCCATAAGTATTCCCATGATTTGATTATCTACCATTGACACCTCATCAACAATCACCAAATCATTATTCAGATTTTCTTCAACGTGAGCTGCTACATCTCCATTCACATCACTCTGCACAATGGCCAATGCTGAATGAATTGTTGACGCGTTAAGCCCGGACGTTTCGCTCATTCTTCTCGCTGCTCTCCCTGTAGGAGCCAAAAGGATAGGATTTGCATTTTTCCCATTATCATCACAGACCATTTGATTTATGTCTGTAATAGCTTTGATAATTGTGCTTTTTCCTGTTCCCGGTCCGCCCGTAATAACCGTAATATTATTGCCAAAAACAGCTTTTACGGCTTCTTCTTGCTTTTCATCAAGTTCAAATTTATTAACTTGCGAAAACCGTTTTATGTATCCGTCTATGTTCTTCACCTCACTGTCAACTTTTATCATTTCTTTAACCTTTCGCGCAATCATTTCTTCAGAATTATATTGATAAGGTAAATATATAAAATCCTTATATCTTATCAAAACTGCATTTGATATATCGGAATATATAACATTACTTATCTCTTCTTCCAAAACCCCTTCCTGCTTTCTGTTTAACAGGAGGCTTGCAGTTTTTATAAGCTGCTCTTCGGGATAGCAAGTATGTCCTTCAAAGATTTTTCGCTGAAGAACATAATTTAAAGTCCCGCTTATCCTTAAAGAGTCATGCTTATCTCCGCCGAGTTTTTCAGCTAACTTTTCAACAGTTTCAAAGCCCATACCATATACCTTATATAAATTATATGGATTTTTTTGAATTAAATCCGGTGCCGTTGCCCCCAAACTCTTTACTACTTTATGTATTTTGTCCATATCAAGAGCTCCGCCAAAAAGCCGCATAAGACTTTCTTCAACCTTGTGTGAGGCTAATGCCTCACACAAGCGTTCCAGTCTTTTTTTCCCAAAAAACTTAATTTTTAACAGTCTTTCAGGATACTTTTCAATAATGTCGAATGTGGCAGTTCCGAATTTATCAACGAGCTTTTGAGCCCATTTCTTTCCGACTCCGCATTTTAGCGAAACAAGAAATTGTACTATTCCTTGCTCACTTGCCGGCATCTGAAGAATGGCATACGTTGTTTTAAACTGCCTGCCGTATCGGGAATGATTTTCCCATGCGCCGCTAAGGTCTATGACAGTATCACCAACTTCCGGCAGTTCTTGTCCACAGAAGGTCACAGTTTCGTGCGATGGAATAAGCTTGCCTTTGCAAACCATATATCCAGTATCATTATTCTTATATACCGTATATGTCCACTGAACCTGTATATTTTCCGTCATAGCGATAATCCCTCGCCTTCTTCTTTCAGCTTCGGCGTGAAAAGAATCTGTTTTCCCATTTCTTTTGCCAATTTGATTTCCTGCTTCATGCCCTCAGAGATTCTATCTCCGCATACATATACAATATCGCATAAAAGCAATAATTCCAGTCCAAAGCTCAGCCCCAACTGTCTCTCACATTCATTATTGTCATCCAGCATTTCCGGAAGCCAAGCGTGAGGCGCATATGCTCTGTATGAACTGAAATAATCATTTATGTACCGGCAAATGGCTCTCGCCGACATCATGTTCTCTCTGATTCCTTTCTCATCAGCCGCATGAAGCGGGCTGCATACATATATTCTTCTTACCATAATACAAATCCTCTCTTTCTTATTGTAAATCCAACTGCCAAAGCTCAAAGAGCAGTTCTTCTTCACCTAAAGATGTTGATTGGCTCTCTTCGCAGTTATAATCACTGTCTTCTACAGTATTAGGGTCTATCAAAAAACACCCGAACGGGGTTATTATTATTTCGAAGCCCGTTATATCCGGGGCTTCCTGTGTATACATTCTTTTCATAATTGTCTCCTTTCGGCCCCTCATTTCGAGGGGCATATAAATTTACTTTACTTTTACTCTTTTCGCCTTTAACGAAAACCGTCTGGAATCCGAATTGATAGAAATGACCTTTTGAGCTATTTCCGGGTAAGCAAGTTTTAACATATCCTTGTCTACAACCTCACGGCATACCGGCTTATAGCTTACATCAATAGATGTCAAATCATCATATTTCATGATTCCTTTCGTAGAACTACCCAAAAGCTCAATTATTTTTAATTGTATAAGCTCCTGAGCTTCTTTGCAGGACTTTGCCTGTTTGTCAAAGCCTTTTCGCTGATCGTCAAGCTGAAGATACCGTTCCACCTGTTCCTTTAAATCCACAGGCAGCTCAACAGGATTATCATTCAGATTTGTCGAATCAATAGCAGCCTCAACAATTTCCTTGTCATGTTCCACGTTACCGGACAACTCAGGCTCGTCATTTTCAAGAACATAATATTCCCAAAATTCCTTGATTTGCTCTACCTGACTTTTCTCCTTATCAATATCACGAAGCAAATGTGAACATCTGTATTGATCCGGAGTGTTTCCGAAAATACAGCCTATATAAGCTTCATTGATACGCGGATCGTCCAACACATTCATATACTGACGTATTTGCGGAACGTATTGAACCGGGATACCACCGTTCTCCCACATATCTTGATTATACGGAGACGTGGTTTTTGCCTCAAACACCGCAAGCCGTCCATCCGGCATTTTAACAATTGCATCTATGTTCGCAGTTATAAACGAATTTTCCGTGCTTGCAAACATTCTCGTTTCAGGTATCTGCTCGGCTCCCGTTCTCTCGCAAAATGTATCAATGACAAGCTGTTCCACACTGTGTCCATAAGAAAAGATATATTGCTTTGCACCGTTATCCTTCTCATAAAGCGGCGTGAGCACCTTATCATGGTACACTGCCCTTTTTCCCCGATACGGAGACACTCCCAAAACCACAGCCGCATCGGAACCGCCTATGCCGCAGCAACGGATGGCTTCCCACTCAGGTGTGGTAAGGAACATTGTATCTACCAATGAGATAGCATTGGGCCACTCAATTCTTTCATAATCCGCGTCCATTTCGAACCGAATACAAAACTCGGCTATATCTTCGGCGGACATTCTGTCAAAACATCCCATCTCCCACAGCTTCTTAGCTGTGATTTGGAAATTTTCTCCTCTCATGCTACTCAGTTCATACGCTTTCTGCAGCGTTTCCATACGTTTATGAATCTTAAGAAGCAGCTCCGTTATTTCGTTCTTTTTTCTTACATGAACATACTGAGGCGCCTTTTTGGGCAGCCTGCATTCAAACCATTTCTCTCTGTTTGTAGCCATTTTTATAAAACCTCACTTTCTTTTTTTACCATGATACTGTACCGGGCAGGTCAAATTCCTTTAAATCCGGCAGGGTAAGTATTTTTGATACTTGTTCTTCCAACTCGAAGCACTTGCTCGCTCCGGCACCGGCGCATTTCGCGAAATACGGTATCTGAGCCATACACAAATACACATCATCCATTGAACATCTGTTGGACGGAGGTAAAATCCGCGTAAGCTCATCATAAGCTTGTGCCGCATATTTCTTTGGCAGCAGCAGCTTTTTGCTTATTCCGACAATCACGTTCAACGGATTATCTACCCATATTTTTGCAAGTCGGCCTATACTTGTTTCTACATCCTGAAACAGCGCATACGCTCCGTTCATGCCACGAATGAATTTTTCCAAACAGGTATCTTGGCTTAAATGTTTATGTACGACCTCAATAGGCTTGCAAAAACGTACATTGCTTCCGTTCATCGTCTTGAATACCGGTATGCATCTTGCCGCCGATGACCCCGTATCCGATGTCACAATCGTACATCCGGGCACAAAGTTCTGCGTATACAAGTGTGAACCTCCGTATGCTGCACTCCTGTATGCCTGACATACTTCTGAAGCTCGGTCGTTGAATACCATTTCCGCCATAGCTATGTTATGGTCAATGTATCCGCCCACAAACTCAGCCTTGCCCATCTTTCCTGACAAGGTTTTTTTCGCAGACTGCATAACCTCAGTCATAGGCATAACCTCATATATTGCATCTGACAATATCGCTCTTATCTTGCCGTTTCGATGCAAAAGCAGCGAATTACCTCTTGCTACCGTAAGACAGATATTTATCACTTCAGACAGCTGGTATGCACTAAGCTTTCTTAACGCACTCCCCGAAATCTTTGCCGTATCGCAGAGCCCACTGATAGCTGACCGACCCAACATATATTTTTTGCCTCCTGCACTGAGCATGATTTGAGTTCCCTCCGATGCAGTATCATATACAGCATTAAAATCACACCCCGTGTCCGCAGCAATGTTTTGGGCCATTATAGGTCCGTCAATCGAACTCGCTTTCATTTGTTTTGCAACAATCGCCGGAATCCACTCTGAGTCCTTTGTGAAGTTCTCCAGCGTGTTTTGAAACTCCTCATATGATTTTGTATAAAAATCATATTCATCACATAAAAAATCCTTTGCCATTTTGTTTCTCCTTTCTCCTTGCAAGTTGTGGCAAGGAACACACATTAAATTTTTTTATTTATATAAAAAGGCGCATCATATGATACACCTTGTAATAAAACACATTATTTAGTTTTGTAAACTAAATAAGGACGCAGTTATCCTGTTTAATGAATGACTACGTCCAAAAACTCAGTCCCTTGCACCTCTTAAGTACAAAGGATATAACAAACAATAAATTTAAAATATATATTATATTACTATAATACCACAAAAACCTTTATTTGTCAAGGGTTTGAAAAAATTTTCATGTGAAACACTACACCAAAGTGCGGAGTGGTGAACTACCCACGAGCTAACGCACGTTGGAGTGTCAGCATGGTAGTTCATCTTCCCTAAGAACACTGCCCGCAATCCGAAGCTTGCGGGCAGTCCACTGAATTTAATAATAGAAGCGTCAAAGATTGCTTGCTCCGTTTTACCAAATGATGTCTCCGGCATCTGCCGTATAGTCATCTTCATACATATTTCCGTTAATAACATACGGAATTCCCGAACCATCCGGAGCATTTCCGTAGTGAAGACACCAGCCTACACTCTTGTCATTCCATGATACGTTTCCGCCGGTCACCGATATTTCCACATAATGTGTAACGGGTCCTCCGTTCGGGTCACTGACCGTATTACCCCACATATCTGTATATGTACCGCGTCCTCCCGGCAGCCATACAGGAGTAAATATCCTGCATCGCGCTCCATCGTCTCCCATATCATTCGTTGTGATTACGGACCGGGGAATGCTGAATATTGAGTTACCTGCGCTTGCCGTATAATTCATCTGAATAACCGATGGCTGTGTTGCTCCAAGATAATCGTCTGCCACTTCATATCCGGTACCAACCTTCATATCGGTAGGTGACGATACCGCCAGCGAGCTGCCGTCTATAATATTCAAACTTCCACAGCCGTTTGTTCTGAGTTCATTTCCCCAAACAACAGTATATCCTACCGTTACATTCGTTTTGCCGTTTCCGTTAAAATTGAATCCGTATCCGGACTTGAAATTATTACTGTTTCCGTCCCATGATACCGTATCTTTCAGACCGTTTATCTTAATTGCGTTATTTATATCTCTTAAATTATTGATTGTAACGCCGTTTATTACAAGCTTAACGGTAAATCCGCGCGAATGTGTACATTGTGCTGTAACAATCTCCGGACCATTGCTCGTATTTCGCCTGTAAGTATATGTATGTGTTTTCTTGACCGATCCGTTTATAGCTCCCGTAGCACTGTCACATGAAATATCAATATCCTCAGACGGTGTCCCCGGATTATCTCCTTCTTTATAATAATATGCTATAAGCGTCTTTTGAGGATTTTCATATGTCAAGTTGATGCTTACGGCTCCGCTCTCCTCACCGGTATTTAATATATTTCCGCCGTCATAGTTGTCGTGGATCGCCCAGTTAGAGAATATATATCCACCGTATTCGGACGGCACATTTACCGTCTTAATCATGCTTTGTCCGCCGCCTATTGCCCCGGCGCTCTCCTCATAACTGTTTAATACCTCGTATGTATTGAGGTTTATATATTTAACAAGTACTAATGTTTCTTTATTTGAGGTGTCGGTATTCTTGCTGTAATATATAACAAGCTTTCTGTTGTCCGTCCCGCTCGGATACGGAACTGTTATTACATCATCCTCAACCGGATCATATGATTGATTATCAATTTTATGACCCACATAGTCATATCCCGATATTTGGTCTATATACACCGTAGCCGAACTGCCGTCCACCTTATGATTATACGGACCTTTTATAAGGCTGTCGGTTGCCTTTTCACGATATTCTACCGTTATTGTATTGTCCCTGTCATCATTCGGGTTGTCAGGATCATCCGGATCACTGCCGTCGGGATCATAGTCACCCTGCTCATAATAAACCGTAACATTCTTATTCTCATTATCTCCCGAAAAAATAACCGTAATCGGATTATCCGCAGTATTATGACGCTCACCGTCAATGTCATATTCAATATATTTATACTTGTTTATGATTTGCGGCGGACTAATGCTTATTACATTGTCCGAAGATGTCCTTGATGTTTCGGGAATCAACTCACTTCCGCTCGTCTTGTCCTTATACCTTACCGTTACCCTATTCATTTCATTCTCACCCGGATACGCTTTAACAAGAAGCACTATCTTTAAATCCTGTCCCAAATACGCAGAGAAGTTCATATTTGACAAGTCACGGGAAGGATCGTTTACAGCAATCGTGTCTGTTACATCCGCTCCGTTTGCCAACACCTTATATCCCATGTACTGTGCCGTAAATGACTTCATATTCGTTGTTGAATCAGTCACCTTCACACTGCTGCTTAATTTGCGTATAATTGAAAGCTTTTTCGGGTTATAATCCACGCTTATACGCCTTAAGTCCGAAGAAGTTTCAAACTTAAACGCACTTCTTACCGATACGCCTTTAAAGTCTTTGTCGTCCCCGCTTTCCACGGATACATCAAAGGTCGCCTCCTCGGTATTGTCCGACTCTGCGGTATAGAACACCGGCAGCTCCGTATCATAATCCCTCAACGCCACGCACAGACTCTCCTCAAGCGGTACTTCAAAATCAACCTTCACAGGGAAATGGAATGAATATCCCACTCCGCCCGCATAATTAAAATACCATTGATTCGGATTGGTTCCGCTCGCATAGCCGTTGGCTGCTACGGTCACACGCTTTTGCTTACCCCCGGTATTGTCTATCACATCCGGGTTTACTGCACCTTTATTGCCGCCCTCGGTATTTACATTGCCCGCTTCATAGTTATTGAACACGCCGGACGCAAGAGTACCGTTCACCCCTATATTTGCATATCGGAAATTTCCGTCATCTGCATCTACATTCGGGTCGTTTTCCTCTATGACCTTTAAAGCTCCGTAATGATACTCTCCGTTCTTATGTCCCTGCGCGTCATTGGCCGTGTAATAGTCCCAGACAGAAAGTAATACGTTCGAGTATGGATACAGTGCTCTGGGGAATTTGCGCCTCACCACATTGTTAAGTTGGTCACTCGTCCAATCGTCAGAACATAACACCTTATATATCGGATTATATTTAATCGCCAAGGTGTCGCCGTGAAGCCAATACTTTACCTTGCCGTTTTCAAATAATAGACTTGCTTTTTGTGCCTCGTTATCTTCTCCAAGACCTTCCAGTCCTACTGAAAAACACGCTTTAAGGTTACTCGCATCTCCGCCGTTTTGTATATATGTAGATACTGCTTCGGGAATTTCTATGGTTTCCCTGTATCCCGTAAGCCGATTTTCCACTTCCCCTGTTGCAAGGTTTACATAAAATGTTATATCTCCGCCCTCGAAAGCCTTGCCGTCCGGGGAAGTTTGAACTTCATCCATTTTTTCGTCACTTAATTCTCCATAGGTACTGAGCCAGTAGCCGTCATCTTTATTGGGGTTAGACTGTGTATATTTAGGCCAAGATACGCCGTTTAACTTCACTGTATTATTTACTCTCCAGAAATTAGCATCTTGAGAAATAGTAATCTCTCCGCTCGGCCTTTTTAATGTCTCATACCAATCAGCTTCACACCATTCGTATTCTCCCTCTGAGGAAGATACAAGAGCTGCAGAGGCACTTACCCATGACGCGGGCATCATTGCTGTTACCATAGCAAGAGCCGCCATAACACTTATTGCTTTTCTTTTTATTTGAAGCATACGCTTCACACTCCTTTCTTTTTTACCATAAAAACCACTATTTGTCAAGAGATAAGGTACAAAAAGCTAACCTATATGCATATGTATAGGTTTATGCTTTTCGTCCATACCGGACTATTTGCTCTTACCAGCAATTTGGTACATCTATTACCTGTATCGGCTTGTCAAGATACTCGCTGCTCTCTATGGGCGAACCATACTCATCGAAATGTTCATAGTCTACTTTTGGTTCGGGAATGCTCTGTTTCCAAACAGCCTTCTCATCAGATGTCATCCAGCCCTCATCGGGAGCAGGCCTCCACATTCCATGCCCGTCATCAGCAAAACCATTCCACGCATAGCTGTCGAGTGTAGACATCCGTCTGTACAAATGCTCGAAGTTGTAGCCCATATTGCCCATCGCTTTTTCACCGTTTTCATTCTTGGGCTTCAGAGTGATGTTTACACCTCTAACAAACTCATACTGATTGAGGAATGGCCATTCAGGATTTTGTTCCACATCCGCATAGCATACCGAATATTCACCCGGTTTATCAAAAACAAGGCTTCCTCTGCCCTTATCATTGACTAAGCCCACCGCCACGGATGGCCTCAGATTATACGGATAAATATCAGGAATAGTGAATGTTACCGTATCCGTTGCCTTATCATACTTAACACTGTCAAATATGGGAGTAAGCAGATTCTGTACCAATGCCCAGTTATAAACCCCACATCGGTATACAATAGAATCCATACTTTGTGCTGCCTCAAGATTATGCATTCCGTCGCTCCAATGTTTTTCCCTGTAATTCTTTACGCTCACACCCATATCCTTCAAAGTTACCCAGTATTTCGGATCAACATCCGTTCTGAGCGGCTCATTGTATCCTACCTGACGCCATTCAGAAATAGCCTCATCGTAATACCAGAATATCTTTGCAACCGCAAGACGCTTGGTTTTGTCCACAAGACGCAGTATTACCGAAGCTGCTTCCGCTCTCGTTACAGTATTCTCACCGCCGAATGTGTAGTCGTCATACCCTTCCATAAGACCCTTGGCATATACCTGAAGGATGTAGTCACAGTAAACACGATACGGATATGTTACCTCATCCGAACCCCAAACCAACTGCTTGCGGTTGTATGTGTCATAATAATCCGTGATATGCGCCTTGTATTCGTCACAGTTCTCTGCCGGTGCTTCTCCCAAATACTCCATCGCTCTTGTCATAACCCTTGCGACCTCATAGCGGGACATAGCATTATCATTGTACAGATACGCGCTCTTATCCTCTTCCTTATCTATCAAGCCCATCTCTATGGCCTTAGTAAGATACGGCTGCGCCCACTTATCCCACTTATTCTCCCAGTCGTTTACGTCATTGGAGATTTTGTACGCCGGGTCCTCAATCGGCTTTTGTTCGCCCGCCAGCATAGCTACAACGGTCTTGATGAATTCCTGCTGAGTCATAGTCTTATCCGGCTTGAATGTGCCGTCATCATACCCGTCAAAACCGCCTTTGTCCGTTATATATGCCACATTCCAATAATACCACGCGGTAGAATCAACATCAGAATAAGTGCTTGAATTAAAAGCATTTGCAGCGCACGGCATTGAAGCAAGCATTGCTATAACTAACATTGTTGTCATTATCTTTTTCTTCATAAAAATTCCTCCTTCTTCGCCTTGATTTGACGATTCTTTTTTATTTATTTGTATTATACCACAAAAACCTTTATTTGTCAATACATTTTGGGTGATTTTTTTTTAAATACACAATATATTGTGTTGGGAAATCCACGGCAGTCATCTCCGTGAAAATGAGCACAAAAAAGAACATCGAAATTTTCGTCAATGTTCTTTTTTGCAGTTTCTTAATCTTCATAATGACCTTTGCAGGACGCAATAATTATATTTCCGTCTGACAACTTATACACAATTCTGTTTTCGCTGTCAATTCTACGACTCCACCAACCGCTTAAATTCAGTTTTAGAGGCTCCGGCTTTCCGAGTCCCGAAAATGCATCGCGCTGAATATCTTTAATGAGTGCGTTCACCTTTTTTAACGTTTTCTTATCCTGCGTCTGCCAATAACAATAATCCTCCCACGCACTTTCATCCCACAGTAATTTCATAGATCATTCCTCTCCAATAAGCTCGTGTTCCATAAGCTTCGCCTTCCCCGCTTCAATATCGGAAACAACCTTGTTTAAATGCCTTATATTGCTTTCGGAATAAAAAGGATCTGCTGAAATTTCAAAAGGGATGCGCTTTTCTCTGCTGACTTTTGTCGCAAAAATTGTAAATGCGGTTGTCATTGACATTCCCATTTCCTGACAAGTCTGTTCCATTGATTTTTTTAAATCTGCATCCATACGAAAATTAACCATAGCCTGTGCCATAAAATTCACTCCTTTCGCCCTGTGTATATATTATATCATTTCGTAAAGCAAAAGTCAATACCTTGCTTTACAAAACATATTATACTGCAATATTTTTATATTATACCAAAAAAAACAAAGCTCCTTTCGAACAATGCCGTCAATTAAGCGGCATCGTCCGTTAGGAGCTTTATTTTCTTTTACTTCATAAATGACACAGGATGGTCGGTTTTTATAACCGCATTTGAATATTCTGTCAGTCCGGGTGCAATGTATTTTACATCCTTTGGTATTTCCACCTCTTTCTCAACAGCTTTAATAAGCGTATCGTTTATAAACGTCGGCGAAGGAAGGTCATCAAACCACTTACTTTCCCAAAACGCCGCTCCGTTCACTTTACTTATGCCCTGAGGAAATTTTACTTCCTCAAGTTTTGTGCAATCCGAAAACGCATAATCTCCCAATGAGAGTTTGTTGTTGGTAAAAACAACCTTCTTTATATCGCTGTAAGAAAACGCTTCTTTGCCAACAAACCTTACATTTGTTTTAATCTCCTCAATAGCCGCTCCCTCAAAAGCTCTTTCTTCTATTACTTCCAGCACCGGAAAATCCACTTTAATTTTACCGCTGTAATTATAGAAAGCGCCGCAATTGATCGTATGTACATTTTTTCCGGAAATTAAAAACACCTCGTTTTCATCAGCATCTTTAGGCATATTTACATCTACCCACTCCTTGTTAATGAATGTTAAATTTGTTGTGATCTTTTTCATTTTTCATTCTCCTTTAAGATATATTTTTATTATTTTGTGAACCCCCGGCAGTACGCTGCCACTTTTCTTGTTTCAACCATCATTTCTTATGCATATATATTGCACACGTGATGTCCACAAGCGTCTAAGTTCGGCCCGTTCCCGACCTACTTTTTAATTCAGGTCATTGCCTGTCTTTTGGAACTTTCATATCTGTCACGTCCGAAAATCCCTCTCCAAGTTTTCAAATCATGATATCACCTCCTAAAAAATAAAAAAAGTATATCCTTCTTTAAAAAAGTGATATACTTTTGCTTTGATAATTTACTGCACATTTTGCTATAGACTCAAAACAAAAAATAGGCGCACTTATTTCATGCCACGCACACAAATAAATACACCTAAAATTCAGTCCTTTGTCCGAAATTGTCCTTTTTTTATAACAACTATCAGACAAAAGATATAATCAAAAAAATAAAAAATCTTATAACATACTAATATTATACCACATATTTCATCAAATGTCAACAATTACTTTAGTTTTTTGTCCGCAGCTTTTTTACATCTATTCTACATTTGCCGCATTTTTTGAATGACTGTGAAACGAAACCGGTAGCCAAAATCCCGCTCGTCCTTCCCCATATATTGACGGGAACAACGCCTTCATAAACACCGACTGTACATACAGATTTCCTTTCAAAGATACTTCAGGTGATATTACAGTACCGTCTATCATCACTCCACCCTCATAAATCAGTACATCGGTAAACTTGATTTTGCACACAGTTTTTCCGCTTTTTTCTTTCCTCCATTCACTTCCTTCTAAATCCGATGCGCTATGAATGCTTCCTGCTCCTGAGCAAATAAGCTCCTCGCTTTGCAGATACGTTTTCAAAGCGTTAAGAGACACGTCTTTATTTATTCGGCCGATATGGGTTTTTCTGTAACTGTCTATCATACCGCTTTCCATAGCCACATTACAGGCACGATACATATTTTCAGTTATCGTTTCCTGCGCTTGATATATTGAATATATCTCTATTGACAATATAAATACTATACCAAAAACTATGTAAAAGACAATATACATAGGATTTGTCAGAGCTCCTCTTTTTGTTTTGGAAATCATCAACAAACTCACCTCACTTGTGATATACCTGAGATATGCCTTTAAGAGTTTTATGTATCGGCATCGTTATACGTGCACCCAGATAATCGAAATATACCGTCGTATTTATAGTCACAGTAAAAGTACCTCTTAAATTCAAATATTTTTGATTTATGCTATGAGTACGCGAGCTGCATGTATTATTTTCTCTGCCGTGCTTTGAGGCTGAGTTTACATTTATATAAATATACGGTACATTGTTATTGGCAGGCAGTGAATATTTTATATTCGTTCCCGTGAAATTTGATTTTGAAACCGCACCGGATGAGGTGGATCCCAAAACAAGTCCGTTCGACAAATTATTTACAGCCTGTTCTACTGTTGTTGTATCATACTTGCCGGCCACTTCAATAACCCGTACAACCTCTTTAGTCAAATAGTCAACATTCATCTTAACCATAAAAGGTTTTATCATAAGAATAAATGCAAGTAATATAAATGCAACAATCAGCATCTGCATCATGCTGTCCAGCGCGGCCGAGGCCTTTTTCTTTTTCTGCATATATTCCTCCTTTAATGTTTTACGAATGCGTCGGACAGTTAAGCCCGACGCATTCGCCAAAGAGTCTCTTTAAAGTGCTGATGTGTCCAGAATTCCGCTTATTCTGTCTATGATACTCTCAAACAAATCCGGGAATGCCGTCTTTCCCAATATTATAAGCGCCGCACCGATTATAACAACAAATACCGCAATAATCAGCCAGTCCGTCGTCTGAGACCCCGCCTTTGTACATCCGCGCTTAAGCTTTCCCATAATTTCATTCTTTTTACACAAAGCCTTTAATACTAACTTGTTCATATTGTTTCCTCCTCATAAAATAATTTTATTTTTAATATCTTTCGATATTTTTTACTTATCCAAACAATGCCAGTCCGTTTATAAGCTCCAAGCCTATCGGATACATCAATACCGCGAAGAGCAGCACTGCCAGCATCATTGTAATCCTATGCACCTTTTCAGGGCGCTTGTCG
Source organism: Clostridiales bacterium (assembly GCA_029226975.1). Lineage (GTDB taxonomy): Bacteria > Bacillota > Clostridia > UBA1381 > UBA1381 > Ornithomonoglobus_A. Next base: position 33,053 of record JAQXZB010000040.1, read on the forward strand.
AGTTCTCTTTGAATATTCTCCCTTGCCAAAACAGTCATTTCATGCCCCAATGTATCAAAGAAATACCCCTGATCCTCTCCCTTTTGTGCCGATATAAGGGCATTTACAAACTGCGACATATGCGGTATGTTAATCCGTTGCTCGAATCGTCTCAAAGATTCCTCACTTCCCATAGTCTTAAGGTCCGTAATAAGGACATCAAGATCATATTTAAACGCATCGCCTGCCACTTTTCTGTATTTCTCCATGATATCAATAAGCTCCGGATTCTGCGAACGCGAGTTGTTATATGTCCTTATAAATCTCGGCATTTCTCTTAATATTTTAGCGCTCTTATCACCAAGCTTATCATTGACTTTATCAATCCTTGAAAAATACATTATAACGGCCAATATAATACCCAACACTCCAAAAAACTTCGATAGCGTGAAAAACAATATAATACCCACGATACCGATATAGGCAGTTATGGTAATAGCTTCCGCATAATACTCCTCAGGAGTCACGGTATACCCCGCTCGAATCAAATCCCTGCGCAGCCGCTCTCGTTTATACATATCAATCTTAATAAAGCGTGATATAATTCGTGCCGTAGGCGATACCAAAAAATCCTTTAAATCCTCCAGTATGCTTGTATCCTCAGAGTAATGGTTTAAGTTCTTAACGGCTCCTCTCGACGGCATAACCCTGCAGCATAAGTACAGATTATAAAATCCGAAGCCGAGAAGAAATATGAGAATAATCGTTAAAAATATCATTTCTTCCACCACCTTATATTTCCTTAATCGGCTGATTTATCTTAAATACCGCAAAGCAGCTTATCGCGGCAACCAATACAACAACAGCCACAATAATCTGACCTATCAAGGTATGAGTTAAGTTGTAATACCAATCCTTATTAAGCACACGCAGCAGCGGGATAGACCCCAAAACAATACCGGCCACCATGAAGTACTCACGCCATATATTGGCCATTGATGTTGCAAGCTCCTCCTGCATAATCTTCAAATCACTCATTTGGTCAATAATTGCTGGAAGAACATATTTCAGTTCTCTGTCTTCCTGACAAAGAATAAGAGTATCGCACCACTCTTTGAACTGGTAATTATCAACCTTTGCCTTTAAAATTCTCAGATTTTTTGCAATATTGGAGTCAATGAACGAATTTGAGGCCACGAACTCTCTAAACATTGTATTTATAGGTTCTTCTATATTTCCGAGATTTTCTTTTACTGACATTACAATATCCTCATTCTGCAGATATGAATTTGTCACAATACTCATGGCAGACTGCAAATTTTCATTCAGTCTTGCAATATAGCTCGTCTTCTTAATACTGAAGATAAGCATAGGAAGCCCCAAGAATGCACCGCCCAAAATAAATACAAGGAATATGTTATTGACAGCAATCCCAAAAGCCATACCGCATAAGCAGCTTAAAATAGTGAGCATGCGAAACTGTCTGTATGTCATCCTTGAATTGGACAGCTTCAATACCTCCTCTGCATTGAGCCTGAATTTATCGACAAAGCTTAATTTTTCACCGATAATGTCATTTATTTTCTGCTTCTGGATTTTCTTCTCAATATTTTCCCACTTCCGCAGCTTTATATTTCGTTTATCCGTAAACAGCGTGATAAACCCAAAGCACAAGCATACAAACAGCAGCAGAATCTCCACAGCATATTTTAATATCATTGTCACATCCCTCCTATTTGACCGATGCATACCATTTGGGCGATGCATACCGCCTGATTGTTTCAATCTCTGCTCCGTTTTCAAGCATTCTGGTAGCAAGCTTGTCCGACAGTGGCATAATCTTCTTATGTTCTCCCGATACCTTCAAATTCCCATACTCATCTTTGGTCCAGCCATGCACTTTGTATTCATATAAGACATTATATTTTAAATGCCCGTCCACATAATCTGTAGGCTCAATTATTCGCATATACTTTCTGCTTCCGTCTTTGAGTTGTTTTTTGAATACAACAATCGGAAATGCATCCATTATCATACCCATGAGCATATTCTCGGAGAGCTTTGTACCCGTTTCAAGACACATGGTAAGAATTCTCTTATACGCTTCTTCAGCCGAGTTGCAATGCACCGTTGTAGCTATGGTATGTCCCGTTCTTCCCGACTCCTGTGCTGTCCATGCCTCCGCACCTCTCATTTCTGCGGGAACAATTATATCCGGATGCTGTCTTAACGCCTGCTTCAAAAGCATTTCCGGCGTAACACTTGTTTTGGGGTCATTGGTTGTTCTGGTCTTGGTATACAGCACTCTGTTGACAACTCTGCCGTTATCATCACGTTTTGTAACATCCAACTCCCTTGCTTCTTCCATTATGTACACGCGCTTTGAATCGTCTATATTGTCAAGCACATACCCCAAATCTGCTGTTTTTCCGGAGCCTGTAGCACCTCCGAGTACAATGGAAATACCGTTGTTTATACAAGTAACAACAAAATCAAGTTCATCTTCTGTTGCTGTATCATACTTTAAAAACATTTCCTTCGTAATCTTAGATGATTTCTGTCGTCTTATCGATGCAACCGCACCGACCGCCGCATCAACTATAGGCGGGACCATAGCAGATATTCTTGTTCCCTGAAATATGTAACTGTCTTTAACCGGCTGGGAGCCATCAATAACAATGCCTCCCAACCGGCACATTTTCGCAACAATGTCCTGACACTGCTGCGGACTTGCAAAATGTTCCTCAAGTTTCCTATATTCTTTTCCTCCGCAAGCGCTGTCGATTACTTCAATATCATCATAAGAGTTTATATTGATTTCCTCGACATCATCATTGTAGATATACGGCGTTAAGAACGAAAATCCCGCCATGTCATCAAAAATCTTTTCTGTAAGCTCATTGTAATCGCTTATCTGAGCACATACAATGTTATTACTGTTGATGTATCTTGCTATTAGGCTTTTAAGTATCTTTTGACCCTCGGTTTTTGTAATACTGTCTGCCAACTCTGTAGCATGATTTTGCGATATGTCCTTTTGAACCACCGCAAGCACATCTTCATAAGATTTCGGAGCGTTTGCATCCGACTGGTATTTTTGAAGCTGTTCTTCTTCCATTCCGGCTGCCACGCCTCCGTTTGCCATCTGCGCCTCATACAAAGCGCTAAATACATTTCCGTCAGGCATTCACTTCAACCTCCCCGTCTTTTTTATCTACACTTTTCAAAATCACATCAATCAGCCTGTTCATACCGTTATTAAACGTATCCTTTTTAAAGAGTGAATGCGCAGCACCTGTACTCATTATCGGTACCCCTTCATTTTCACACTTTGCAACATTTACGTCGTAAGGAATACATAAATCAAATGTTAAACCTATATGTTTTTCAATTTGACCTATCCCTACATAGTTCATGTCTCCGTTGGCAACATTCAGTATGGGCGAATCGTGAAGATTACGCATTTTGTTCAAAAATGTGTTATATGCTTTAAAAAAACATACTCCCTGAACCGTCGGCTTTACCAAATGTATAATTTTATTCGCACTGTGTATGCTCCATGTGGAAAGCAGGTTATTCACATCATTGGAGCAATCCACTATAACATAGTCAAAATTCGAATTCTTAAGTTCCGAGTAGAAGCTTTTGACTACCGCTAAATCCTCGAATTTCGTTTCCGCTGCAAACCGCAGACAGTCCGTTGAATTCGGTATAGATAGAACGAATAATTTGTTATACGCACTATGCTGTACAAACATCTGCTGATATTCTATTGTATGCGCTGCAGAAAAAATCTGAGCGAAACTTGAGTCATTGTCATTTATCTCCATGCACAGAAAAGATTGCAGAGAAGGATATGAAAAGTCTGTACACATAATTCCTACCAGCTTATTCTTTTTCTGTGCAAGTGTGTACGCCAAATTTACAGCTACGGTTGTTTTTCCTGCACCGTTAGCTCCGTACACCGCAATTATTTCAGTCATGCCACACACGCTCCTTTCACTGTCCGGAACCGTATTTGCCTGCATTATCTTCATCAATCGCCTTTATAATATTTGCCGCATTTTCTCCTCTTGCAACAAAGCAAATATACGGTGCTCCGTACAATCCGTTATACTCTACAAGCTGAATTGACTGTGCCGGATTTACCTTAAGTGTAACAACCGCCGGTACTTTATCATCTTCTTCAACCATATCGCGTGTCACTTCAGTTCCTTTTGAATTGGACACGGACAATACTTCCAGATTTCCGGATGATACAACGCGCGGAGGATTACTTTTTGAATCATAATAATTCAATGTAACAACATCTCCGGCCAAAACCTTTCCCGCAACAGAGTTTATAAGTGATGACGCATCTACGCTCAGAGCATATTCGTATGCTTTTAAATCATATAGCCCATAATCGCTTGGTGCTGCAGATACCTTCTCATTCGTCAGACAGTCGTCCTTATATACCGCCGTCTTCGTATACTTCCCGACCGCCTCCTCTTTTGTTTTAAGCGCGCTTGCCGGAATATCCTCAGCATACATTTCCGTTTCTTCAATATCATCCTCCGATATCAGCGTATTTACACTGGTGTCCGCCTTGAGTTTAATAACTTTTTCCTTCTTGTTGTTATTTCTTGGCATAAAAACCACTACTATCAGTATTGCCAACAGGAAACTCGCCCCGGCAATAACATACTTATTTTTCAATAAATTGCTCATCGTAATACATACTCCTCCTTTAAAAAAATCCATAAAAAGCATTATTTGTCAAAGAAAAGGTCAAAAAAACCCTATATGTTTTTTATTTGATATATGGCACTGCTCATGCCATATATCAACGTGGACATACTGCTTGCTCCGCCATCGCTTCTCTTTGAGCTATACGCTTTTCTGCACTCCGAATCTGATACTTACTGACATTCAAAGCCTCAGCCTTTTCTTTTGTTGACATATTACCGTCCAATTCCTTTACCCTGCTCTCAAGTATGTTGCCCTTTTTATACTCAGGATGTTTGGCCGTAAATCGCGTCACCGTTCTGTATGATACCCCCACCTTTTCAGCCACTTTTTTAACAGGCAAACCTTTTGACAAATATTTTTTCATCAGTTCAACTCTTTCCATTTTCCTTATTCTGTTTTGTTCTTCTACCGAAGACATATTTAATTCCTCCTTCTCTCGGTTAGTTATTCCTAACATTTCTATAATTGTACTGTTTCTGAACTTATACACTTCACTCCGCTTTGACACAGTACTTAAAGTGCTCCTTAAATCCGCATCCGTCATAGGCGTAGATAGCCTATCATTAAATTCCTTAACTATTTTACGGCTTTTTTGATGGCTGTACTTAATTCTCAACGTACTGTACATGATAAGAAAGAAATTATTGCGCAATCCATATAATTCATAGTTTCTTATCTTTGCAAAATCATACAACTGCTGCATTCTCTTTTCAAAAAGTCTGCTGCTTGACCGTGTTATGTCTATATTTGCAGCACAAGAAAAACGGTATAATTTTTTGTTATCCGTTTCTGTCCTTTCCGAAAACACATAAGAGCATAAATCGTCAAAGTCATATTTGTTTAAATTCAGCACCGAATATGTAACTATTCTTTTTGCCTTTGTATTCCATGACATCGGCAGACGCTTATATCCCCCTACGTTATTGTTTGCGGCTCTATCAACAGTAAAAACTTCGAATTTTTTATTTTCTTCAATTATTCTTTTTAAGCCTGACTGCAGCCAGTTAACCAGAAGCCTGATTACTTTCCTCCTTCCCTTCTCATAAATCGGATTTATGCTCCACCACAACTGAAGTCCTCTGCCGGTTTTGACGCACAGATTAGGCATGGCTATATTGTACTCATCGCAATAATTTGCAATAAAATACTCAAAATCATCCGCCAGCGCAGCTATGGTTTCAGAGGATATATCTTTATTATGACAGTCTACATCAATTACGAGATTATTGTATGAAAATAATTCATTCGTTCTGTGTTCCAGCTTCTTGAATGAATTCGGTGTTATATAATAATCATTGCACGGATATATTTTTATATCTGTCAATCTATCCGCCAACTCGGAAGCCCTGCACCAAAATACAGTCTTCAGATCATTAAACCCAGCTTTTATTTTTTTGCACACAACCTGCACAAAGCCATCAAAGCACATAGCTATGTTATTTTTCACATAACTGTTAGGTTGAATAAAACCGGCAAACATATTTAATCCGTTGATTGATTGATATGTTCCTGTCATTACGATAAATCCTCCTCATAAATCATTCACAAGATAACGCTTCTATTTTACCACAAAAAGCATTATTTGTCTTTGTTTAAATAATACCACAAAAAAAGTTATTTGTCAAGGGGTTTATGACTTATTTTTATAATTTTATTTCCCATGAATTTTAGATACAAAGTATGGAGCAATAAAAAAATCAAGTAAAAAAGCGCTTCTTAGAGCGCTTTTTAAAGATAAATGTAATCAAACGCTTCGCTAATGCGAGGGTTTGTTTATGTATATATAATACCATAAAAACCTTTATTTGTCAATAGTTATTTGCATTTAATTTTTAACAAATATCTACTTTTAATTATTTGTTTTTTATGCATTATGTATACCTCACGCAAACAGACTTTCAAGCATTTCATTGTACACGGCATCATTACCGCTTCCGAATATATCCGGCTCATACTCAGCAAAATAAAGGTCGGCATCAAAGGTATTCTTAAATTCTCTCTGCTCTTTCTTGTCCGCAAAGTTCATCAATACCTTAACATTGTTATACAGTCCCTCGCTTATTCCCTTATGCAGCGCAGGCAGCTCCCACATTCTTGCTCCGACAGTTACAATACACAGGTCTTTTGTCAGGAATTGATCCGCACTTATCTCAAACTCAGGTCCAAAATCCATAATTATAAATTGATATCCGCGGTTAATAATATCCTGAATAGGCGTAGACCACGGATACATGATGAGTTTGTCGCACTTATAATATGTATTTTCACGCTTCAAATTATCATCCATCAGAGCCCACGCTTCAAGAATATCCGTATCGCGCTTTCTTGTTGCAAAGTAACAGGTTTTGTATCCGCACCTCGCCAGATAATACGCCAAACTCAGCGCATGATGCGTACAGCCGATTCCGCTTTTTGGTGCAGATATGCCTATAAGATTTGAACTTTTCTTAAGCTTTCTCTTTTTGGTTAATGCACCCTTTTTCACGGTTGTCTTTTTATCTTTTTCGTCTGCTGTTACCTTTTTGGCCGCTTCACTCACCTTTTTTATTGGTTCGGGCTTTGTCGGGACATCTACCGCCTCAACATTATCCAACATTTCGTCCATTTCTGACCTAACATCTTTTACAGTAGCCTTGGGAGTCGTTTCATTTTGGACTTGATTTTCCATCATGGAAAGTATAGGGTTTTTAGCTTCATCCTCCTTCTTTTGCGCCTCTTTCGCTAAAGCCGCTTTTCCGGGGCTCAGAAAACGCGAGGGATCAATTCTTTGAGTGAGCTTTGCTCTGTTTCCGGTAAGTTTCCCTTCCTTAGTCATCTCATAAATATATGAGCATTCGGCCTGTTCCTCATAATAGCCTTTGAATCGTTTACTACCCGAATCAATGACAACTACCGGAAGACCGCAAATATATTCCATCTTCTTTCTGGCTTCTTCTTCTCTCCGCTTTCTTTCTTCCTCACGTACTGCAGCGGGAGACACCGTATTTTCCACTCGGCTTGTTTCTTCTGTCTTTAAATCTGTACTCTTACTTTCCGCTTCAGTACTTGCAGAAGCATTCTCCTCTATCGGCTCATTATTAGCCTCGGTATTATCATATACGTTTTCTCTGTATTGAGATGGCGGAAATTCCCTGTCATATAATCGCCGATGCTCGTATCTGTCATATTCTTCATCTCTTGCCGGATATGGCCTCCTTCTTTCATTTTCTCTATAATATGACTCTCTTGGATATGTCTCTCGCCCTCTATACTCCTCATTATGCCGAATTCCGTGACTGTCACTGTAGTCTTCTCCTCTGGAATAATCCGGTACAGGCGGTCTTGTCCGACGATACCTTTCATCATATTCCGGACGCTCTCTTATTACAGGCTCATTTTCAGGCCGTCTATCCCAATATCTCCGCTCATCATCACCATAGTATTCGCGCGCAGGACTTGTTCTGTATCTGCCTTCATCATATTCGGCATCATAGCGATTTCTCCGTCTGTCATAATCTCTCTCGCCTCTATATCCGTCCGCTTCTCTACGATCCTCAGGTTCATTTCTTGTGTGCGGATACCTGTCATCGCTCCTGAATCTTCCTTCTCTCTCATATTCACCATCGGGATACCGACCTCTCAAATCTCTCCCTTGCTCATAACCGTCATACTCATCTTCATACCTGCGCATATAACCGTCATATTCATCTTCATACCTGCGTCTCTCTCTACGCTCATTATTCTCGCGGTCACTCATATCATATCCATCATAATTTGGGTGCCTCATATCTCTTTTATCCATGTTATTTGCTGTCTCCTTTCTATTTTTTACCGCAAAAACCTTTATTTGTCATTATTATATCATATGCACTTTGATTTGTCAATATTCATTTGCAGTTTTGTGGGAATATTTCTAAGCAATAGGCAGACTTTTTATCTATTGGTAAATTGAGAAATTTCCTAATAGATAAAAAAATATACCAAACCCTTGACAAATAAAGGTTTTTATGGTATTATAGTAATATAATATATATTTTAAATTTTATTGTTTGTTATATCCTTTGTACTCAACGAGTGCAAGGGACTGAGTTTTCGGATGTAGTTATTCAT
>JAQXZB010000041.1 GCA_029226975.1 Clostridiales bacterium
TTATATATTAATTTTTGATATGTGTCAATGTACAGCTATCGCGGGATGGGTGTACAACTTCAGCGGAACTGCTGTTCAACTTGAGCGGAATGGGTGTACAACTTCGACGGTAGAGGTGTTCAGTTGAAACGGCATATTCACCGTCGGACCGATTTACGGTCAAGACCCCGTAAACGAGGAAAAGCAATTGTATTCATGCTATAAAAATTCGCTTGAGCTTGCCAAGAGAAAACAGCTGAAGTCCATTGCTTTCCCGGTGATTTCATCGGGAATTTACGGTTATCCGAAAAAAGAGGCGATTAAGATTGCAACAGGCGCGATAAGGGATTTTCTTGATGAAAATGAAATGAATGTTTATCTGGTTATCTATGACACAAAAGCCTTTGAGATAAGCGAAAAGCTGTTTTCGGATGTGAAAAGCTACATTGACGAAAGATTTGTCGAGGAGGATTTTTATGACTATGCGCCTGCGGCGGATTTTAGTACACCGTTTTCACCGGCGGTTAAAAAATCGGAAACAATAGTACCCAAGAAATCCCTTGAGGATTTAATGAATATGGAGTTTAAAACCTTTTCCGAAATGCTGCTGCGGCTGATTGATGAAAAGGGAATGAGCGATGTTGAGGTATATAAGAGGGCAAATATTGACAGAAAGCTGTTCTCTAAAATTCGGAAAAAGATTACACACCAAAGAAAATTACTGTTGTTGCGCTTGTGATTGCATTGAAGCTTAATATGAACGAAGCACGACAGCTTTTGGGCAGAGCGGGGTATGCCTTTACCGAAAGCAGCAAATTTGACCTGATTATTGAGTATTTTATTGAAAATGAGAAGTATGATATATTTGAGATAAATGAAACTTTGTTTGCATTTGACCAAAAGCTGTTGGGCGAATAGAATCTTTAATTGTCGCTTCTTAGGCGACCAAACCTCCGTATGCTAATGTTAAAATTAAGACAACAAAATCAAACGGAGGTAATTTATTATGAACAATAATTTAACAGAGCTGGTATTTATTCTGGATCGGAGCGGTTCCATGAGTGGGCTGGAGACTGACACAATCGGCGGATACAACGGACTTTTGGAAAAGCAAAGGAAGGAAGAAGGCGAAGCGGTAGTAACAACCGTACTGTTTGATGATAGGTACGATATGGTTCATGACCATGCTTCAATCCATAAGGTCAAGCCTCTAACCGACAGGGAATATTACGCAAGAGGCATGACGGGACTTTTGGACGCTGTCGGGAAAACAATTAACCATGTCGGCAACAGGCACAAATATGCTCCGGATAATGAAATCCCGTCAAAGACAATGGTTGTAATTATAACGGACGGACACGAAAATGCAAGCCGTGAGTTTGGTCTGCCTAAGGTAAAGGCTATGATTGAGCATCAAAAGGAAAGATACGGCTGGGAGTTTCTGTTTCTGGGAGCCAATATTGATGCGGTAAGCACTGCTGCCGGAATGGGGATTACTGCGGACAGAGCGGTTACATATGAGCCGAATATTCAGGGAACGCGTACGAATTTTGAGGCGGTATCAAAGGCAGCAAGCTGCGTAAGGCAAAATACGGCTATCGATCCTTATTGGAAAAAGGATATTGAAAAACTCCGAAAGAAAAGCAGATAACACACAAAAACTCTTGTGCGGTCTGCATGAGAGTTTTTGTGTGCAAAAATTTGTTTAGTGTTTGATGAATACTTATGGTACAGTACATGTTTTTGTATAGTGGTGCAGGTATAATAAAAGCAACACTAAAACATATGAATGCGGCGGTCGAATGGAACACTCTGGCGGAGCTTTTACGGATATAGATATTTTAAGATGCCCGGAGCTTTCTCAAATATTAGGTGGAGCTTTTTTGACTATGGGTAGAGCCATGAGCGTGGAATAATCAATTCAGAAATATTAAAGAGCGGAAAAGGTTTTTAAAGAATTAATTGAAAGGCAGACGTTTGCGCAAATGTTTGCCTAATATTTTAATCTTTTAAAATCTAACACAATCTATCGTATATTTTGCGATAATACGCATAACTTTATTGACAAACGCTAAAAACTATGATATACTATTGATAGTAAGGAGGGTGCTGTATGTTTAAGATCAATCCATATAGACCTGGAGCAGGGTTAATGCCCATGTTTTTGGCAGGTAGAGAAAATGATATTGAGGAAATAAAAAACATATTTGAAGCATTAAAATATAATATTCCCACTCAATCAGTTATATATAGTGGATTAAGAGGCGTTGGGAAAACTGTTTTAATGAATAAGTTTTATACAATGGCAAAGGAAATGGATTTATTTTGTGAGTATGTAGAAATTGATGAAAAAAAAGATTTTACTTCTATAATTTCGGATACGGCGCAAGAGTTTTTAAAGAAAGCAGGGAGAAAGGAGCGAGGAAAGCCATTTATGCAAAAGGCTCTTGATGCTTTAAAATCTTTAGTATTGTCATTTAATCCTGAGGATACTACATTTTCGTTATCTATCCAGGAAAGGGAACTCTATGTTACAAGGAGCTACGAAAGAAGTTTAATTCAGGTTTTTACTTCAATAGGAGAGATAGCTTATGAAACGGGAATTCCGATTTGTTTTATTATTGATGAAATTCAATATATAAAAAAAGATGAGTTGGGAGCGTTGATTTCGGCTATACACAGAGCAAACCAATTAGGGTACCCTATTGTCGTTATAGGTGCGGGATTGCCTAAAATTGTAAAAATGTTATCAGATGTTAAATCGTATTCAGAAAGATTGTTTGAATACAAAACAGTCGGAAGTTTAACCGAAGAACAGTCAGTAAAGGCAATTATAGAACCTGCAAGAAAGTTTAATGTAGAGTATTCTGAAAAAGCAACAGACAGAATATTTGAAATAACAAAAGGATACCCATTCTTTATTCAACAATTCTGCAAGATTATTTATGATGTTGTAGATGGTAAATATATTGGCACAGAACTTGTAGAAGAAAATATAAGTAAGTTTTTTGAAGCTCTTGATAGCGGATTTTTCAAATCAAGGTATGAAAGGTGCTCAGATATGGAAAAAGCATTTATTTTTTCTATGGTTAAATGCGGAAAATTGCCATGTACTATATCTAACATCTCGAAGAATTTTGGAAAAAATGGGAAGTCAATTTCTCCAATAAGGGCAAAACTTATAGATAAGGGCATAATTTATTCAACCAAACATGGTGAATTGGATTTTACTGTGCCTGAATTTGATGGTTTTATCCGGCGATTGGAAGAATATGAAGAATGGAAAAGATGATAGATGATTAATTCATGGGGGGATAAATATGACCTTAGAAAATAAATTGGGTATCAGTAATTCAGCGGAACTTGCAAGAGTGGAAGAAAAACTAAGCAAAACAAGAGCAATTGAATTATATGATAGTAATATTATTGAAGAATTAGAAGTTGGAAAATTCTCAGGGCTTGCCAAAATCCATAAGTACCTTTTTGAAGAGATATATGACTTTGCCGGTGAAATAAGGACAGTAAATATAGCAAAGGGGAATTTTAGATTTGCACCTGTGATGTATTTAGAGGCTGCTTTAAAACATATAGATGCTATGCCGCAGTCGACTTATGATGAAATTATTGAAAAGTATGTGGAAATGAATATTGCGCATCCGTTTAGAGAAGGAAATGGACGAAGCACTCGCATATGGCTTGATTTGATTTTAAAAAAGGAATTAAAGTTAGTTGTAGATTGGAATAATGTAGACAAGCAGGATTATTTACTTGCTATGGAAAGAAGCCCAATTAAAGATGTGGAAATTAAAGTTTTGTTGAAGAACGCACTAACAGACAAAATAAACGACAGAGAAGTATATATGAAAGGCATTGATGCAAGTTATAATTATGAAGGATATAATGCTTTTAATACTGAAATTTTATAGAACTGTATAAAATATAGGTTTTATATGAAAAGTTTGAGGAGTGATTATAATGCTATCGATCCTTATTGGAAAAAGGATATTGAAAAACTCCGAAAGAAAAACAAATAACACACAAAAACTCTTGTGCAGTCTGCATGAGAGTTTTTGTGTGCAAAAATTTGTATAGTGTTTGATGAATACTTATGGTACAGTACATGTTTTTGTACAGTGGTGCAGGTATAATAAAGGCAACACTAAAACATGGAGGAAACAGACATGAGTAAATTTGACCAAATAATAGGATATGAAACTATTAAAAATGAGTTGATGCAGATATGCGATATGCTGCATAACAAAGAAATCTACAGTAATCTTGGGGCCAAGCTTCCTAACGGAGTTTTGCTGCACGGTGATCCGGGGCTTGGAAAAACCTTAATGGCAAGGTGCTTTATTGAAGAATGTAATATGGAAACCTTTACAATCAGAAAAAATAAAAGCGAGGATTTTGTTGGATTTATAACAGAAACCTTTAAGAAAGCAAAGGAAAAGTCACCGGCTGTTATTTTTCTTGATGATATGGATAAGTTTGCCAATGAGGATAATAATCACCGTGATGCGGAGGAATATGTTGCGGTGCAGGCGGGAATAGACGATGTGAAGGATTGCGGGGTGTTCGTGCTGGCAACCGCAAATGATATAAGAAAACTACCATGGTCACTTACGAGAGCGGGAAGATTTGACAGAAATATAGAAGTGTGCTGTCCGAGTAATGAGGACTGCGTAAAAATCATAAATCACTATTTGCGAAATAAAAAAGTATCCGATGATATAAATGTTGAGGATATAGCGAAAATGATTAGCTACAGTTCCTGTGCCGAGCTTGAAACTATACTTAATGAAGCGGCGATTGCAGCCGGGTATAAACGAAAGGACTGTATTGAAATGTCGGATTTGGTAAATGCAGTTTTGAGAATGGAATACAATTCGCCCGATGATTTTACGCGGGTGCCCGCTGCGGAGCTTAAAAAGATTGCTTTTCATGAAGCGGGGCATCTTGTTATGAGTGATATATTGCTTCCCGGCAGCGTAGGGCTTGCGTCATTGAGAACAAGGGGAAGGAATTCGGTGGGTGGGTTTGTAAGAAGATGCAAAAATCTTCCCTCAACTGCTTGTAAAGTATTGGTGGCGCTTGGCGGCAAGGCTGCGGTGGAATTAAATTACGGAGTATGCGCAGATGGGTGTGAAAAGGATATAGATAATGCCTTAGACTGCATCAGAAAAGCAATATCGGAAAACGGGACAATGGGATTTGGCATGGTGGATGTGGCTAATCATCGTTTCCCCGAAACCTCGGAATCTATGAACGCGCGGAATGAAGCGGTTGTGCAGGCTGAGCTTGAGAGATATATGTACAAGGCAAAAGAGATTATTATTATGAATAAAGAGTATTTGAATAAAATTGTAAATGCACTTGTGGAAAAAGAAACACTGGTTGCGTCGGATATTAAAAGAATACGCGATGAATCAAAGATAATTTATCCTGAGGTACTGTAGTTAAGCTTGCGTGGGCAGAATTACACTTTTTCACTGATTTGCTCTAAAATGTGGTGCTGTTTTTGTTAAATATGAATGTTGTAAAATGGCGGCAGTTGTTATATAATTATTTAGTAAAGGATTTAATTGCGGAGGGATAACCATGCAGCTGACAGCGAAAGCAAATACGCTTTGTCTGCTTGAAATACTTAAAGATTATACAGACAGCGAGCATATGCTTAAAATGGGCGATATAATAGCTAAGATGAAATCGTGCTACGGACTGAAGGTTGACAGGCGGACTATATACAGCTGTGCTGCCGTTTTATCCGAAATGGGGTATGGTATCTCGACTCCATCAGATAACGGTGAGGGATACTGTCTTGAAGAACATGATTTTGACGCAAGTGAAATACGGATTTTAATGGACAGTGTATACACCAATAAGGCCATTGAAAAGGAATATTCCAAAAATCTGATTGAAAAACTCAGACGCCTTCTTCCGGAATACAGGCGCAGACGATACGCAAATCTTTTGGTTATGAATACCGGCAGAAAGACGGATAATAAGGAAGTTTTCTTAAATATAGAAGAAATTGATGAGGCGATAATAGGCAAGAAAAAAATTTCGTTTACTTATTTGAAATATGATTTTGATAAAAAGCTGAAGCCGAGAAAGACCGAGCCGTATATTGTAAGCCCGTTTTCAATGGTGGCGGCAAACGAACGCTATTATATGATTGGGAAATGCGATTTTCATAAAAATGATATAAGTCATTTTCGCATTGATAAGATTAAAAATATAAAAATTTTGGATGAAACGGCGGATGCGGCACCAAAGGATTTTTCACTTTCATCATATACCGATTCGGCAGTGTTTATGTATGGAGGTGAATGCGGCAGAGTGACCTTTAAATGTGATAATGTGCTGCTGCAAAACGCGGTGGATAAATTCGGTCAGGACGCATACATAACAAAAAATGATGACGCTACATTCGATATGACCGTATCGGGAAGTCTTGAGGGGCTTTTATACTGGTCGCTGCATTATCCGGACTGCTGCGAAATTATAAAACCGCAGGAGCTTAGAGAAAAAGCGATAGAAACCTTAAAAAAGAATAAATATGGAATTTAAAATATGGGAGGAAATTAAAATGTTTGACGGAAAAATGAAAGCGGTAACATTCAGCTACGATGACGGAGTAACTCAGGATATACGTCTTATTGAGCTGCTTAATAAATACGGCTTAAAATGTACATTTAACTTAAATTCGGAGCTGTTGGGGAAGGGCGGTATCTTAATCCGCAATGATCAAAGAGTTGCACATTATAAGATAACGCCCGAGCAGGTAAAGGAGGTATATGCGGGACATGAGGTGGCGGTGCATACCCTTACGCATCCTACACTTACGGAGCTTGATGAGGAAGAGATAATACGTCAGGTTGAGGAGGACAGGAAAAATTTAGAGAAGCTTGTGGGATATGAGGTTGTGGGTATGGCGTATCCCAACGGCCCCAATGATGACCGTGTGGCAGAGATAATTAAAAATCATACCAAAATCAAATACTGCCGTACGGTTACTGATACGGACAGCTGGGATATTCAGGATAATCTGTACAGATTTAATCCTAATGTATGTCATATTATGGAGCTTGACCGCCTTTTTGAGATGGGCGAGGCGTTTATAAAAGCAAAGCCGGACAAGCCGCAGATACTGTATATCTGGGGTCATGCTTATGAAATGGATTTTACCGATACTTGGGGAGAGCTTGAAAGGTTTTTCAAGCTTATAAGCGGCCGCGAGGATATATTCTACGGAACAAACGCACAGGTACTGTTAAACAGCTGAAAATTCCGGCTTGGTAAACAGAACTTTGAATAAAATTGCTTATCTCTCACGCCCGCGCTCATGCCATATACGCGTATGGAACATATTAAAAAGGTTTCGAACAACAAGTCTGAAAATGCGAATTTTAGAGAAGTTTTGGACTTACAGGTCTGAAAGTCTTGACGTATAGGCAGTTTAAATAAAATAAAGAAGCGAGGACATGGTTTCTCGCTTTTTTTGGAAAAAAAGTTAAAAACAGTCGACAAACAGAAAAAAATCTGATATAATAGGCTTATAGAAATAAAATTTGCCAATTTTAATGAACGGCACTTACTTTGGAAAGGAATGATTTTTATGATATGTAATAAATGCGGTGCAAATTTTGAAGATGACGCGTCCTTTTGCCCGCAGTGCGGAGCACCGGTGGAAAGAAATTACGGCAGTATAAATACGGGAGGAAATAACAATAACAAAAATAATATAACCGTGCTGATAATCATTATAATATGTCTGCTTGTGTTCATTATTGCCGCCTTGGCTGCGTATATATTTGCAAGCGGAAATTCTCCCTTTGCTCCGAAACCAACCCCAACTCCGGTGCCGACAGCATCGCCGATACCGTCACCCGCGCCGACACAGCCCCCGGAGCCTACGGCACAGGTGATATACATAACTCCCGAACCGAGACATGATCCGCCGGCTCCGCCGCAGCAGGCACCGAGAACTTATTCAGGGTATGAAACATATTACAGCAGCAGATACGGCTTTAGCTGCTATTATCCGGCGTCATTTATCCCCTATGATGATTACGGCACACTTACTCTGTATACCCTAAGATCTCCGGACGGACAGGGAATAGAGAAAATTGTAGCAAAGCCAAACAGCGGCGAGACAGTCAGTTCGTCAAAAAATGAGTACACGTCGGAGCATCCCGGCAGTATTACATACCAAAGCAGCGGCAATGATTACTATGCTGTCAATATAAGAAACGGCGGCAGGGAATATTATAAATACTGCAAGTTCAGAAACGGAAATCTGTACTGGTTTGAATTTGAATATCCTGTGGCTCAGCATGATATATATGATATTTATATAAATGATGTTTATAACAGTATAAGCTATGACCGATAAGGTATGTTACCATAAAATTTGATATGCAGATTGGGACGGTGAAAATCGTCCCTTTTTGTATAAGTATACGTTATTCTAAATTGACGGACAAAGCAAGGTTTATTTACCAAACAAATCAGAGTGTGTCCCTGTTCGTGCAAGAGATAAAACAAGAACATCTTTTTTAATAAAATAAATCATCTAAATCGGTATAACCTTATTTCGTATAGTTGGGTACTCTACGAATTTTTTTATGCTCATTAGTGGAAAATTTTTAAATATTGTTGACAAATCAAGAAAAAATGAATATAATAAATATAGGATATATCCCATATTGAGGTGATGGACAATGGATAATTTTGATATAGATTTTTTTCGCTTGGATAACGGAGTCTCTCCTGTGGAAGAATATCTCAATGCGTCGGATACAAAAATGCGCGCAAAGATACTTTGGACAATCGGTTTGCTTGAAAAAAATGGCAACACACTTGCGATGCCGTACTCCGAACATTTACAGGACGGAATATTTGAATTAAGAGCGAAGCAAGGCAGCGATATTTCGCGAGTGCTGTATTTTTTCTGTATCGGGAGAAATATAATATTAACTCACGGATTTACAAAGAAAACAAAAAAAGTTCCTAAGAATGAAATTGAAACCGCAAAAAAATATCGTGAAATATATTTAAGCAGGCAGAAAGGAGAATGATTATGTCTGACTTCAGAAATTATTTAAATGAACAGCTTAAAGATGAAGAATTCAGGGCTGAATACGAAAAGCTTGAACCGGAGTTTTCAATTATTCAAGCTGTGATTGATGCAAGAAAATCCAATAATATGACACAGAAGGAATTGTCGGAGAGAACGGGTATTGCTCAATCTGATATTTCAAAACTTGAAAACGGAAACAGTAATCCTACCATAAGCATGCTTCAGCGGCTGGCAGAGGGAATGGGAATGACTGTCAAACTTCAATTTGTACCAAAGCAGACGCGGGGCTGAGAAAAAATACTCGTATCTATTTTGCGGCAATATTGCAAAATGAATGAAGGTATGCTATAATGGACTTGAAGTAATGTGTTAAAGAGAGGAGTTTTTTATGGCAGACAAAAAAACATACCGCTGGGCAACTTTGGGCTGCGGGGTTATTGCAAATGAGCTGGCACAGGCGCTTAAAAAGGACGGGCGAAGTCTTTTGGGGGTGGCGAACAGAACCTATGAAAATGCGGTGAATTTTGCAAAGAAATATGACATACCGAGGGTTTATAAAAATATAGATGAGATTTTTGAGGATGATGATGTGGATATTATTTACATTTCCACACCTCATAATACGCATATTAAATATTTAAAAGAAGCATTAAGACACAAAAAGCACGTTCTTTGCGAAAAGTCCGTAACCTTAAATTCCGATGAGCTTAATGAAGCCAGGGGGATTGCCGAGGAGAACGGTGTTATTTTGGCGGAGGCAATGACGATTTATCATATGCCTGTTTATAAAGAACTGCACAGGCTTGTGAAAAGCGGGGCTTTGGGTGAGTTTAGAATGATTCAGATGAATTTCGGCAGCTATAAGGAATATGATATGGCAAACCGATTTTTTAATCCCCAACTTGCGGGAGGTGCGCTTTTGGACATCGGCGTATATGCTCTGTCCTTTATACGGTGGTTTATGTCCGAAAAGCCCGATAAGGTTATATCCCAGGTAAAGCTTGCGCCGAGCGGTGTTGATGAGCAGGCGGGAATTTTGCTTATGAATCCGGCAGGAGAAATGGCAACAGCTTCAATTACCCTTCATGCCAAGCAGCCCAAAAGAGGTACGGCTGCCTTTGACAAGGGGTATATTGAAATATATAATTATCCCAGAGCGGACAGGGCTGTAATAACCTACACGTCAGACGGCAGTCAAAAAACAATTGACTGCGGTGCTTCGGCAGACGCGCTTTTATATGAAGTGCTCGATATGGAAAAGGCAGTATCCGGAGGTGAGAACGAGATGTATTTGGATTATACCTCGGATGTTATGGATATTATGACGGGTATAAGAAAAGATTGGGGATTGTTTTATCTGGAGGAAAATTCCTGACGGATAACAAAAACCGCAGTCCGAAGCAGTACGGGCTGCGGTTTTTAAGAAGAAATTAAAACATTCCCATGATGAAATACACTATCCCGGCAAATACCGAAGCGAGAACGCCGTAGAGAATTACGGGGCCGGCAATGGTGAAGATTTTTGCGCCTACGCCGAGGACATAGCCCTCGGTTTTTGCCTCCAGTGCGGGCGCAACCACCGAATTGGCAAAGCCGGTGATGGGGACTATGGTACCCGCTCCGGCGTGTTTGGCAATCTTGGGATAAATGTCAAGACCGGTTAAAAGCGCGCCGAGAAACACCAGCGTCATAGAGGTAATAGTGGAGGCGTCCTCTGTAGAAAGTCCCATGCGCTTTAGGCAATTATTTATCGCCTGACCTATGACGCATATAAGACCTCCGATTAAAAATGCCTTAAGGCAGTCGATGCCGATGGTGGAATTGGGGGTTTCCTGCTTGACAAACTCGCCGTATTCCTCCTTTGTCATCTTATTTTTCATAAAAATCACTCCAATCAATACAATTATTCTGTCCAAATTATGAACAAAATATAAACTTAAATAAAAAATACAAAATAAATGTTGAAATTTTCGCGGATTAGTTATATACTAAGAATATATACTATGAGAGGATTTTGGATATGTTCGGATATGTGACGGCATCGCAGGAGCAGCTGGGCGAGGAAAACTTTGAGATTTTTTGCGCATATTACTGCGGTTTGTGCAGAGCAATGGGCAAATGCTGCTCGCAGGCGTCAAGGCTTTCTTTGAGCTATGACATTAACTTCCTTGCGATAATGCTTTCCTCTGTGACGGACTCTAAGCTTAAAACCCGGGAAAAACGCTGCGTTGTTCATCCGATTAAAAAGAGAAAAAGCGCAGTCGGGGATACTGTTCTTGATTACAGTGCCTGTATGGGAGTGCTGCTGTCATATTTGAAGATGGCTGACGACTGGCATGACGACAAAAGCCCAAAGGCACTTTTGGCTATGCTTGTTCTTCGGGGCGGAGTGCGCCGGGCAAGGCGGCAGTATCCTCGGGAGTATCTGTATATACGGCAGATGCTTTGCGATCTGAGCGCTTTGGAAAAAGAGGGCTGTACGGAGCTTGACCGGGTGTGCGACTGCTTCGCTAAAATTCTCGAAAAGCTGTTCGCGCCGGAATTTATCACAGAGGACAATGTACGGCGGCCGCTGGCGTGGTTTGGCTATAATTTAGGACGCTGGATATATGTTATTGACGCGATAAACGATTTGGACGAGGATTACAAATCGGGAGCCTACAATCCGTTTCTTGCCGGGTTTTCGGGGGATTTGGAGATGTATAAACGGGAGCTTTTAAAAAATCAGAGCATGACGCTTACCATGGCTTTAAACAACGCGTCCGGGGCGTTTGACTTGCTTGAGCCAAATAAAAACCGCGACCTGCTGCATAAAATAATATACGGAAGCTTATATATAAAGCAAAATACAATACTGAACAAACTAAATGCGTCAAAGACGCAAATACCTAAAACAGGAGAAGACGATGGATCCCTATGAAGTGCTCGGAGTACCGCGTGATGCGGACGATGAAACAATAAAAAAAGCTTACAGGAGCCTTATAAAGAAATATCATCCGGATAAATATATCAATACACCTATGGCTGATATGGCAAGCGAGAAAACAAAGGAAATCAACAAGGCGTATGACATGATTACCGGCAAAAACCAAAATACCGGCAGCGGCCA
Organism: Clostridiales bacterium; assembly: GCA_029226975.1. Taxonomy (GTDB): domain Bacteria; phylum Bacillota; class Clostridia; order UBA1381; family UBA1381; genus Ornithomonoglobus_A. Next base: position 12,174 of record JAQXZB010000041.1, read on the forward strand.
AAGCGGAGGATATTATAATCCTTTCGGCGGATATGCAAGAAGCAGTGCGAATATGCCGCCGAGCTTCAGGTCGGTTCGGATACTGCTGTCAACGGGGCAGACGGCAGCGGCGGAAAGAATGCTTTCGGGGCTTGACAAGAACAGCGCGGAGTGGTATTATCTTTATGGAATTGTTTGCCTGAGAAAGGGCTGGTATGACCAGGCGATAAGCAATTTAAACCGCGCCTGCGAAATGGAGCCGGGAAATACGGAGTACCGCGATGCTCTAAACAATATTCAAAACGGAAACAGACGTTATACGGATACCGTTCACACCAATATGGGGACGGATATGTGCTGCGACTGCCCAATGCCATGCATATGCTGGATACCATGTTTAGGCTGCAGTCCGTGCACCTGCTGTTAAAATTTAAAGAAGAGGTCAAAGAAATGAATAATAAAGAACAACATATGACATCCATAGGCGGACAGGCGGTAATGGAGGGCGTTATGATGCGCGGTCCGTACAAAACCGCCGTATCGGTAAGAAAGCCGGACGGAGAGATAGAAACAAAGCTTGACGACAACGGAGTAAAAACGAGAGCGAAATTTTTCGGACTGCCCATTGTACGGGGCTGTGTGAATTTTATAGACTCGCTTGTAATCGGAATGAAAGCACTTATGTGGAGTGCGGAGTTTATCGACCTTGAGGAGGAAGAGGAAAGCGAGAGCAAGTTTGACAAATGGCTTGAGGATAAGCTTGGTGACAAGATAAAGGACGTGGTTATTTATGCGGCGGTCTTTTTTGCGGTTATAATGAGCGTGGGGCTGTTTATGGTTTTGCCGACGCTTTTGACGTCGCTTGTGGAAATGATTCCGGGAATAGGTGCGTTTACCTCAACACAGGCATTTACAAGTGTTTTTGAGGGAATTGTCAGAATGTTGATTTTCCTGGGGTATATGGCGCTTGTATCAAACATGAAGGAGATAAAGCGGGTTTATGAGTATCACGGTGCGGAGCATAAAACCATTGCCTGCTATGAGGCGGGGGAGGAGCTTACCCCGGAGAATGTGAAAAAATATCCGCGCTTTCATCCCAGATGCGGAACAAGCTTTTTGCTGTTTGTTATGATTATTAGTATAATTCTGTTTGCATTTTTACCGAGATTTGACGGTATGGTAAAGATATTGAGCGTGCTTTGCCGTATAGGCACAAGGCTTTTGCTGCTGCCGGTTGTTGCCGGGCTTTCCTATGAGGTTATAAAGCTGGCGGGAAGAAGCAAAAACAAGTGCGTGGGTATTCTGTCAAAGCCGGGACTGTGGCTTCAGCATCTTACCACAAGGGAGCCGGATGAAAGTCAGATAGAGGTTGCCATAGCTTCAATGCAGCCTTGTATTCCCGAAAACCGGGAGGATGACAAATGGTAATCAGGCAGGCTCTGAATATGGTGAGGGAGTACCTTACCGCAAGTGATAATCCTATGTTTGAGGCAAAGCAGCTTGTAATGCTTGCGGGCGGTATCGGACAAATGGATTTTATACTGCACCCGGATATGGAAATAGATGAAGATGAACTGATGGAGCTGGCTCGCCGCAGACAAAGCGGGGAGCCTTTGCAGTATATTATGGGTGAGGCGGAATTTATGTCGCTTGGCTTTAAGGTAAACGAAAATGTTTTAATTCCCAGGAGCGATACGGAAACCCTTGCGGAATATCTGATAGAGCAAATAGGGGACAGGGAATGCTCTGTGCTTGATATAGGTGCCGGAAGCGGATGTATAGGCATAAGCGTGGCGCATTACTGCAAAAATGTGCGCTTGCATATGGCGGACATAAGCGAGGGTGCGTTGGAGGTGGCCAAGGCAAATGCAAAAAAACATGGCATAAACGCCGTATTTTATCATATGGATATAATGAAAGGCTTTCCTGAGGGAAAATTCGATGTAATAGTATCAAATCCTCCTTATATAAGAACAGATGTTATAGAAACGCTTCAGACAGAGGTTAAAGACTATGAGCCGCACACGGCACTTGACGGAGGAGCGGACGGGCTGAGGTTTTATCGCCGAATTGCCCAAATTGCTCCGATGAAGCTTAACAATGGAGGATTGCTTGCCCTTGAGATAGGCTATGATCAGGGCAGCGAGGTTTTGGGACTTGTATCGGAGCATTTTTCGGACTGCGGACTGATTCGGGACCTTGCCGGAGCGGACAGAGTGGTGTTTGCAAGGAGGCCGATACAGCTTTGTGTGTAAAAAACAGTACAAAAATTGATTTTTTAGAAGTTTTTTTGTAATAGCACTTGAAAAACCCCGAAAAAAGGTATATAATGACATATGGAAAAAACAGGGGTGCGTATACCTATGGTATATTTGCCTGTAACAGAAAAGGAGAAATAGTATATGTCAAAATTTACAGATGAGCTTAAGGCGAGAGCAAAGCAGTCGATAAAGACAATCGTTCTTGCCGAGGGCGAAGAGCTAAGAACGCTGAAGGCTGCCGAAATTGCGGTTTCGGAGGACTATGCAAAGGTTATACTGCTGGGTAATCCCGAAAAGATTGCCGCTCTTGCAAAGGCAGAGAGTGTTAATATTGACGGCATACCTGTAATCGATCCCGAAACAAGCGATAAAAACGGCGAATATGCCGATACCTTCTATGAGCTTCGAAAGGCAAAGGGCGTTACTCCCGAGCAGGCAAAGGAAACCGTTAAAAATCCGCTTTATTACGGCGTTATGATGGTTAAAAACGGCGATGCGGACGGAATGGTTGCCGGAGCGGTTAATTCCTCGGCAAACGTGCTTCGTCCATCGCTTCAGATATTAAAGACCGCTCCGGGTACAAAGCTCGTTTCGGCATTTTTCATCATGAACGTTCCCGACTGCGACATGGGCAGTGACGGAACCTTCCTGTTTGCAGACTGTGCTTTAAATCAGGACCCGAACGCGGACGAGGTTTCGGAAATTGCGCTTTCCTCGGCTAAATCCTTTGAGCAGCTGGTAGGAAAAGAGCCGCAGGTGGCAATGCTTTCATATTCAACCTACGGAAGCGCAAAGAGCCATTTGGTTGAGAAGATGCAGGAGGCTACAAGACTTGCCAAGGAAAAGGCTCCGGATCTAAAGATTGACGGTGAGCTTCAGCTTGATGCGGCGATAGTTTCAAGCGTGGGCGAGCAAAAGGCTCCCGGCTCAACGGTTGCGGGAAAAGCAAACGTTCTTGTATTCCCGGATATAAATGCGGGAAATATAGGCTATAAGCTTGTTCAAAGACTTGCAAAGGCAGAGGCGTACGGACCCGTACTTCAGGGTATCGCAAAGCCGGTAAATGACCTTTCAAGAGGCTGCAGCGCCGAGGATATTGCCGGAGTTATCGCAATTACGGCTGTACAGGCGCAGAATAACTGATTACATACAATTATTTGAAAGGAATGGTACAGATGAACATTTTGGTTATAAACGCCGGCTCATCCTCACTTAAGTATCAGCTTATCGATATGACAAAGGAGGAAGTTCTGGCAAAGGGACTTTGTGAAAGAATAGGTATTGACGGCTCAAATATTCAGCATACCAAGGTAAGCGAGGGCAAAAAGGTTAAAATCGAAAAGGAAATGAAGGATCACGGCGACGCTATACAGATGGTTATAGATGCGCTGACTGACCCGGAGCATGGAGTTATAAGCTCCATGGACGAGATTGACGCCGTAGGTCACAGAGTTGTGCACGGTGCGGAGTATTTTGCCGCTTCGACCATTATTACCGACGAGGTTAAAAAGGCACTTGAAATGTGCACACCGCTTGCACCGTTGCATAATCCCCCGAATATTATCGGTATAGAGGCGTGTGAAAAGATTATGCCGGGTGTTGCGCAGGTTGCGGTATTTGATACGGCGTTCCACCAGACAATGCCGGCAAAGGCGTATATGTACGCACTGCCCTATGAGCTTTATGAGTCGGACAAGATAAGAAAATACGGCTTCCATGGTACAAGCCATAAATTCGTTTCCCAAAAGGCTGCGGAATTTTTGGGCAAGCCCGCAGAGGATTTAAAGATTATCACCTGTCACCTCGGAAACGGCTCGTCCGTTTCGGCTGTGGACGGCGGGAAATGCGTGGATACCACAATGGGCTTTACGCCCCTTGACGGTGTTGTTATGGGTACAAGAACGGGTGCAATGGATCCGGCGGTTGTAACATACCTGCTTAACAAGGGTATGAGCGCAAAAGAGGTTGACACTCTGATGAACAAGAAGTCCGGAGTATTCGGCGTAAGCGGAGTTTCCTCGGATTTTAGGGATCTTTCCGCAGCTGCAAATGACGGAAACGAAAGAGCAAGACTTGCTCTTGATATGTTTACCTACAGCGTAAAGAAGTATATAGGCTCATATGCGGCAGCTATGGGCGGCGTTGACGCGGTAGTATTCACTGCCGGAGTAGGCGAAAACGATGCGGCAACAAGAGCGGAAATTGTTTCGGGTCTTGAGTTCATGGGAATAAAGATTGACCCCGAAAAGAATGCCGCAAGAGGTACGGTTGACATAAGCGCGGCGGACGCGGCGGTAAAGACGCTTGTTATTCCCACAAACGAGGAGCTTATGATAGCCATAGACACAAAGCAGCTTGTTGAGGGAAAATAATCCTGATTTATAAATAATATATAAAAATCAGCAGTCAATTTCTTGCAGATTGACGGCTGATTTTTTGTTTCTTTCCTATGATTTGGTGGTATATATAAAATACGGATTATTGGATTTTTGAGGAAAGGACGGTAACTTAAAATGAAAAAAAGTAATATTGCAAGCTTTGTTGCGGGAGCTGTGTTGTTCGGAACAGCCGGTGCGTTGGCGGGGCAGTATATTGCCTATCAAAACTCGTTTCCGGTTAAGCTCAACGGAGAAAATATTTCAATGGAGGGCTATAATATTGACGGAAGTACATATTTTAAGCTAAGGGACATAGCTGATGCTGTGGGTGGCTTCAGCGTGGATTTTCATAATGATACAATAGAGCTTGCAAAGGACGGATATGTTTATGATACAACCTCAGCAAAAACGGAAAATCAGGGGGAAGCGGAGCTGACTTACGATGAGGCGGTGGCAATAGCCGAGGCATATTACAGACAAATGGAGAAAGAACAAGACCCCGATAATGAATGTGATGATTACGACAGCTTTATAGTCGAAGAATGCGGAACAGGCAAGTATTACAGGGTGTTGGCAATGTATGGGAAAAACTTTATGGCGGATTACAGCGCATTTTTCGTTTCAAAAGCAGACAGAGCGGTAGTAGAGATGAACGGTGATGTAGTACGGGATGTAATCATAGGAGAATGGCAATGCTATGACGATATGGAAGAACATTCTGTTACCGTTCGCTTTGAGCCTGACGGGAAATTTTACTGTGAGACATGGCGTGTAAAGGGACAAGGTACTTATACGGTGACCGATAAAGGCGATATTGAAGTAAAGTATGATGTTTACTTCCAGGGTGCGGGCAGCAGTGAGTATGAATTTTATTATTCAACAAATGAAACATATCAGATGAGCAGAGATGAGCTTATAAGGAATGACGGAAAGATTTTCGGTCAGCCTAAAGGATAAGCCTAATATATTTTACTATATAATATATTTTTTGTGAATAATGCATAAAAATCGGCTGTTAATTTTTTGCGGTTTAACAGCTGATTTTTTTGTTTCTTCCCTAAGAATTGGGGGTATATATATAGTATCAGAATATTTGTCCGAAAGGGAGGAAATAAAATGGGCTATACAATGGAAGATATAAGGAATATTGCCGTAATGGGGCACGGTAAATGCGGTAAAACCACACTGACGGAGGTAATGCTCTATAATGCCGGTGCGATAGACCGTATAGGAAACGTGAAGGACGGCAATACCGTATCCGATTATGATCAGGAGGAAATTAAAAGAGGTTTTTCGGTATCCACATCAGTTGAAACGGTGGAGTGGAAAAACATGAAATATAATATAATAGACACTCCGGGATTTTTCGATTTTGTGGGCGGAGTAAAGGAAGGAATAAGAGCGGCGGATTCGGCGCTTATTGTGCTGAGCGGAAGAAGCGGCGTATCGGTAGGTACGGAGCAGGTGTTTAAGTACGCAAAGTCAAAGGGAATACCCACAATGTTCTTTGTAAATAAAATTGATGATGAAAGGGCTGATTACCAAAAAACTCTTGAAGAAATGAAGGTGGCTTTCGGTAAGTCGGTAACGCCGTTTGTTTATCCGATAAAGGAGGGCGATGGCTTTGGCGGCTTTGTGGATATTATAGATATGACCGCAAGACGCTATAACGGTCAGTACAGAGAGGAAATTCCGGTGCCGGAGGGTATGGCGGAAACGGTTGCGCCGCTTCGTGAGATGATTATGGAGGCGGTTGCCGAAACCGACGAGGAGCTTATGATAAAGTACTTTAACGGTGAGGACTTTACCTTTGACGAGATTAAACAGGCTATAAGAAAGGGTATTAAGGAGGGCAGCATATATCCCGTATACTGCGGAAGCGGACAGGATAATATCGGTGTAAGAAGCCTTATGGACGGTATAGGCAAATATCTGCCCGCACCCTCGGAGATAGAGGAAATTGCAAGAAACGCAAAAACCGCAGAACCGGTGGAAATAGTTCAGCAGGAGGGTGAAACCACAGCTGCCATAGTGTTTAAAACCATAGCAGACCCGTATGTGGGAAAGCTGTCGCTGTTTAGAGTTTATTCCGGCGAAATAAAGGCGGATTCACAGCTTTGCAACCCCAATAAGGGCATAATGGAAAAGATAGGCAAGGTATATACTCTTTGCGGCAAGAAGCAGAATGAGGCAAAGAGCATAAAAGCCGGAGATATAGGCTGTGTTGCCAAGCTTGAGGGAACAAAAACAGGTGATACCCTCTGTGAAAAGGGAAAGGATATAATACTTACGGGAATAGAATTTCCTGCGCCGGTGCTTTCAATGGCGGTGCGTCCTCAGGCAAAGGGTGACGAGGAAAAGATTGTTGCCGGTCTTTCAAAGCTTATGGATGAGGATCCGACCTTTAATATAAGCAATGACCCCGAAACCAAGCAGACGCTTATTAACGGTCAGGGCGAACAACATATTGATGTAATTATCAGCAAATTAAAGAGCAAATACGGTATAAACGTTATTTTGGAGGAGCCTATAGTGCCCTACAGAGAAACCATACTGGGAAGTGCCACCGTTGAGGGAAAGCACAAGAAGCAGTCCGGCGGACACGGACAGTACGGTCATGTAAAAATTAAGTTCGAGCCGGGCATGACGGAGGAGCTTATTTTCGAGGAAGAGGTATTCGGAGGAAGTGTGCCTAAAAACTACTTCCCGGCAGTTGAAAAGGGCTTGCAGGAATCGTGCCGCAAGGGCGTTTTGGCAGGCTATCCCATGGTTAATGTAAAGGCAACGCTGTTAGACGGCTCATATCACCCGGTGGATTCCTCGGAAATGGCGTTTAAAACCGCAGCGTCAATTGCATATAAGGAAGGTATAACCAAGGCAAATCCGGTGCTTCTGGAGCCTATAGGCTACCTTAAGGTTTATGTGCCTGAAAAGATAATGGGCGACGTAATAGGCGATATAAATAAACGGCGCGGTCAGATTATGGGAATGGGAGAAAGCGGCGAAGAGGGACTTAACCTTGTCGAAGCAGAGGTTCCCATGTCGGAAATGTTCAAGTATGCTACGGATCTGCGTTCCATGAGTCAGGGCAGGGGTAAGTTCGTGTTTGAATTTGTAAGATATTCCCAGGCACCTGCCAACATTGCGCAGAAAATAATTGATGCCGCAAAAGCGTGAAAATGGCTTATATCCTTGCTTTATGGACGAAGTTTGGGCAAAATAGCTAAAGAATAAGTTATTTTTTGTGTATTATACTTCTAACAATTTTGGGAAAAATGTGTTATTATATTATCGTAGAAAGTTGTAATGCCGAATGTGAAAATTCTTCACATTTTAGGAAATGACGGGACAAAATCCCGCAAAGAATTAAAAATTAACCATGAGAGGGGAAATAAAAAAATGGCAGATTTACAATTAAAACACGTTTATAAGAGGTATCCGAACGGTTTCGTCGGAGCAAGTGATATTTGTTTGGACATTGCGGATAAGGAATTTATCATTCTGGTAGGTCCTTCCGGATGCGGTAAGTCCACCACCTTGAGAATGATTGCAGGTCTTGAGGAAATCTCAGAGGGTGAGCTTTACATAGGCGGAAAGCTCATGAACGACGTTGCTCCCAAGGACAGAGATATCGCAATGGTATTCCAGAACTACGCGCTGTATCCTCATATGACCGTGTATGATAACATGGCATTTGCCTTAAAGCTCAGAAAGACTCCCAAGGATGAGATTAAGAAGAGAGTAACCGAAGCGGCTAAGATTCTTGAGATTGAGCACCTGCTTGACAGAAAGCCGAAGGCTTTGTCGGGCGGTCAGAGACAGAGAGTTGCTATGGGTCGTGCTATCGTTCGTAGTCCTAAGGTATTCCTGATGGATGAGCCTCTTTCAAACCTGGATGCGAAGCTGAGAGTTGCCATGAGAACAGAGATTAAGAAGCTGCATAACAGGCTGCAGACAACATTTATCTATGTAACACATGACCAGACAGAGGCTATGACAATGGGTACGCGTATCGTTGTTATGAAGGACGGTATCATTCAGCAGGTAGACACACCGACTAATCTGTACTCCAATCCTTGTAACGTATTCGTTGCCGGATTTATTGGTTCACCGCAGATGAACTTTGTTGACGCAAAGCTCACAGGCACACCGGACGAGGTATATGCAGAGTTTGGCGATAACAGAATCAGAATCCCCGAGGGCAAGGTAACTCCGGAGCTTAAGAATTACATTGGCAAGGAAGTTATTCTCGGTATCAGACCTGAGGATGTTCACGATGACGAAGCATTTATTGCAGCTAAGCCGGAAGCAGTCTGCAGCGCATATGTAGACGTAACGGAAATGCTCGGTGCTGAAACCTATCTGTATCTGACAATTGCCGGAACAAACTTCACGGCAAGAGTTAATCAGAGATCAACCGCAAAGATTAACGATACAATCAAGGTTGCATTCGAGACAAACAAGCTTCACATCTTTGATAAGGAAACAGAGCTTGCAATCGTAAACTGATTATGCAAAATAATATCCCCGGAGCTTGCTCCGGGGAGTTTTTTTGCATAAAGGTCAAAAAATTTTTAAGAGTTTGACTGTTAAATGACTGCCACAACTACCTATAAGCACCGATAAATTATAAGAAAATTTTGAAAAATAACGGTCATTTCTTCACAAAAACAGCTCATAAACAGCAAAAAACATAGGTTTTAAGCCATTTATGAGCCTTGTGTGCTGGAAGAAGGGATGGGATTCGAACCCACGAATGACTTTCGCCATTACAGCATTTCCAATGCTGCGCCTTCAGCCTCTCGGCCACCCCTCCGTATTCGTTGTGTCAACTTTTATAATTATACCACATATAATAGAATTTGTCAATATTTTTTTATAAATTACTGTAAAAATTTATTTATTTATTCAATACATTATAAACCCCCGGATAAGTGCCGGGGGTAGGGAGTAATTGTTCGATTTTAATTGCTGCTTTCCGTAGACTGCGGGGATTGGGAAGCATTGGTTATTCCTGCCGAAATATTATCCGGGTCAAGACCCAAATCCTTCAATTTCGCTTCCGTTTCCTTTATTTCCTTGGATAATGAAGATCCGTAGGTTTCTTTTATATTTTCCCATTTAAGCTGAGCTGAGTTATACTTCTCATCTTCAATATCATATCCAAAGGAATATAAATCACTTTCAAATTGATCTCGCATACGGGCAATTGCTCCGTCCTCTATATTCATGTCGACTACCTTGACGGTATACGTTTCTTCCTCTGAGCTGGTGTCTATGTAGCCTAAATATTCATCAAAAACGTAGGTTTCACCTTGACTTAGAGCTCTGTCACATTCAATGCTGCCGGAGGAAACCACCTTGCCCGATGAATTAAGAATTTCCAGTTCTAAGGTTACGTTGCTTTCTTCAAAATCGTCATTGTTGTTTGTTATTTTCCCCGAAACATAAGATGATGAACCTTGCGCACGAGCCGACAGCTCGGAAACACCGATAGGCTTTGAGGTTTCCGACAAATTCTTGGTGTTGATTTTTGAGGTCTTTTTCGCCGGTTCGGTTGCTGCCGATGTGGCGGCGGGCTCGGCTGTATCGCTGTTTAGAACAGGTTGATTGCAGCTTGCGAGGGTACTTATCAGCATGGCTGATAAAACGGCGATTGCTAAAATTTTCTTTTTCATGTTTTTTTGCTCCTTTTCTTTTTTCGTTATTTTTTGTAAACATTCCTTATGACGCAGAAAAATGCTTATCACAGCGTATAAAAAAATCTACGCTTTTATTATAGCGCAGATTTTTGATTATGTACTGTGCCGGGAGCACGATTTTATCTCAGTTTTACTTCGGACAGACGTATGGTGCTCAAAGTTCCGCTTGCATATGAATAGCTTCCGTCCTTTTGGATATGCGCGTAAATTGTTCCGTCGCTTACGTTTGAACTGCCTGCGGAAAAGCTGCCGTAAACATCCGCATATCCCAGAGTTATTCCGCTGCTGTCCAAAAGCTCGAATGTCAAGGTTACATATGTATATTCCGAAAAGCCTTGATTATCCGTAAGCTTTACATATACACGCAAGAACGGATCATCTTCCTCAAGTCTGAGAGAGGATATGCCTACCGGTGTGGAAGTATCGTTAAACTCGCCGTATGATATGCTTACGGGAGTTGGTGGGGAAGCGTTGCCTGTGTCAGTGCTTTTCCCCAATAAAAATCCCAAGGCCGCCGCGGCTGATATAATTAAAACTGCGACTGCGAAAATCAGACCGAGAACTTTTTTGGGGAAATAACTGCTTTGGGCAGCGGCTGAGTGCGGAGCTTGTACATTTGCAGTCTCGGAATTTCCGTCAAGTGCTCGATACAACTCGGCAACGGAGCCATAACGTTCATCGGGGGAAAGCTTTGTACATTTTTCAATAATCGGCTTAAGCAAGCCGTTATAGCCTGCAAGCTCCTTTAGAGGTCTGCCGTTTGTGAGCAGTTCAAACATCATTGCACCTACCGAATATATATCCGAGCGTTCGTCTGTCTGGGCAAAGCCGTACTGCTCCGGGGGAGCGTAGCCCTCCGTTCCGATACAATGGGTATCCTTTCGTCTGTACTCCTTATGAGTTCGGGCTATGTCGAAATCAATAAGCTTAATTATCCCGTCATCGGTAAGCATCACGTTTGACGGCTTTATATCCCTGTGAATTATACCGTTTTTGTGAAGCTCGGCAAGCCCCTCGCAAAGCTGAAGCGTCCATTCCTTAACCTCATATTCCGCGGCGCATCTGTTAAGTGCGGAGAGCGAAATTCCCGAAACATACTCCAGTATAACCGTATCACTGTATACTTCATGGATTTTTACAATGTGCGGATTTTGTATGCCCTTGGCATTTTCGTATGCGTCGGCTTGTCCCTGCTTTAGTTTTTTCATAATGTAAATGCGTCTGTCTTCTGTGTTTGTTACCAAAAACACATCGGAGTTTACTGTTGACGCAATAGTTTCCAATATTCTGTATTTTTCCATTTTTCCCCAAACCCTTTCTTTTAAAGATTATACCATATAAATGTCATTTATGCAAGAATGATTTTTTGTTGATTTTATTTTGCATATATGCTATAATATTAGCATTAAAAGGAAATGAGAGGATATAGCAATGAAAACTACCGCAGAGCTTGTAAATGAAATAAAAACAGTGCCGAGTCTTAAGGATTTTTTTGAGGATAATTCACAGGAAATGACAGACCCGAAGCTTAAAGCTTGTCTTGACGAGCTGCTCAAAGAAAAGTCAATGACGCGGGCGGAAGCAATACGCGGCGGGGATTTGAGCGCGGATTATGCCTATCAGATTTTTTCTGGACGAAAAAATCCCACAAGGGACAAGCTGATAAGGCTTGCAGTGGGAATGAAGTTAAATCTTGAGGAAACGTCAAGGCTTTTTAAAATTGCCGGCGTGGGAGAGCTGTACCCGCGTTCACGCCGGGATGCGGTTATCATGTTTTGTATAGAACGTCAAGTGCCGGTGATGAATATCGATGAGCTTTTGTATGAGCTTGGAATGTATACGCTTGCATAAAAAGCGGGACGTGTTTTACACGCCCCTGCGTTTTAATCTGTGGTATGCAGATTGAAAATCTGTTCCATTTCGCTCACAAGCTTAAGCTGTGTTCTGCACCGAACGAGATTGTGTTCGGGATATTTTGTTTTAAAATATGTATCGCCTGACAGAAAATCGGTAAGAAATCTCATGCCGCATTCAATGGTCATTAAATATGCGCTGTAGGGCATAAGCTCCTCTTCCGCGGGCGTAACCGCACTGCCCATGGCGCGGATAAATCCGTTTTTGTAGGCATTATAGAGCGAAATATCGAAATGCACCTTTTCGGTGTCCGGCTCGTCCTCCTCGGCGGTGGACGCACCGAAGCGAATGGAATCGCCGAAATCATAGAGCATCGAGCCGGGCATTACCGTATCAAGGTCGATAATTGCCCGCGCCTTGCCGGTGTCCGGGTTCATGAGTATGTTATTTAGCTTGGTATCGTTATGGGTTACGCGCAGAGGTATGCTTCCGTCCTTTATCCCGTCGGTTATCAGTGAAAGGCTGTTCTTCCTCTGTATGATAAATTCGGCTTCCTTTTTACAGTCCTTTAATCTGCCGCATTTATCCTCGTTATACGCCGCCATAAAGTCATTGAAACGCTTGGGCGTGTTATGGAAGTCGGGTATGGTTTCATATAATGATGAAGCGTCAAAGTCTGACAGATGCTTTTGAAAGCAGCCGAACGCATAGCCGGACTCCTCAAAAATCTCGGCACTTTCCGATTGCTGATAGGTTACGGAATTTTCGATAAATGTGTACATTCTGAAATATTTGCCGTTCGCTTCCGTAAAAGCTCTGCCGTCTTGGGTCTTTATTACCTCAAGGGTAGTAACGTTTTTGCTTACAAGAAAGTTCGTTACATGAATGATATTTTCCATAAGCTTTTCAACATCGGGAAAAACCTTTGTATTTATTTGCTGAAGAATGTATTTTTTATTCTTTGTTTCCACAAGAAAGGTGCCGTTTATATGCCCCTCGCCGTAGGGGGATACGGACATAATTGCTTCGCGGTCAAGAAATTCATCAAGAATATTTTCAAATTCAATCGTACAATCCATTTTTTATGTATTCTCCTATCTTATTTTTAATAACCGCCATATCCTCGCGGTAGGTTATGCCGTACCATTTGCTGCCGCTTTCAAAGACCTTTACGGAAGCAATGCCCTTTGTTATCATGTTCTGAACAACGGAGGGTATGAAAAATTCATCCTTCATTAAATCCGCACTGCTCATAAACGTTTCAAATTCCCTTGCAAGCTCATCGAAAATATCGGGAGTAAAGCCCCATAAATTCATGGATACCGGCGTATCGGGAGCAAGAGGAATAACCTGTCCGTTAAAAGCGGAGTTCATATCTCTACTGATTTTTGTGTGCTCGGTGATTTTTTTGAGGAAGCCGTTTTCTACCTCGCAAATTCCCCGCGAAACGGTACCGTTTTCGCTTAAGGTATTTTCAAGTCTGTATGCGGTCATTGCATATTCGCCTGCGCCGGCGTTGTTTAAATGGCGGCATATATCAAAAAATGCGTCCTTTCCGTAATAATCATCGGCATTGATTACCGCAAACGGGGTTTTTACCGCTTCGCGGCAGCATAAAATTGCGTGTGCCGTTCCAAAGGGCTTTTTCCTGCCCTCGGGCAGAGCGGAGGTGTCCTGGATGACATATTCGGTATCGATTTGCTTTTCAATTCTGTTTCCGACCAGTCTTATGAAATCCTCCTTCATATCCTCCCTTAAAATAAATACAACCTTATCAAAGCCGGCTTTTTTTGCATCGTATACGGAAAAATCGGGTATGCTTCTTCCGTCTGCGCTCACCGGCTCAGCCTGCTTCAATCCTCCGAATCTGCTGCCCATTCCGGCGGCCATTACAACAAGTGCAGCACTCATGTTACACCTTCTCCTTTCGTAATTTGTATATATTTTGATTATACCTCTAAAAATGCGATATGTATTTATCCAAAAGTTACATTAACTTGCCGAAAAAGTTCTTATTTGCTGAAATTGCTTGTAAAACCGGGAAAAGTAGTGTATAATCAGAATATGGAAATTTTTATACGGGAGGATTATTATGGGGAATGTGTGTATTTCAAGCGGTATTGTAAAAGCCGTTATATCCGATATGGGCGCACAGATGACGAGCCTTAAAAAAGACGGACGCGAGATAATCTGGGAGGGCGACCCTGCCGTATGGGGAGAACAGGCTCCGTTTTTGTTTCCCATATGCGGAAGACTCAGGGACAACAAATATATGCTTGACAATAAGGAATATCATTTAGGACTGCATGGCTTTGCAAGGACCATGCCCTTTGAAATCGAAACTCAAAGCGAAAATGAAGTAACCTTTTTGCTTAAAAGTACGGAAGAAACCATGAAATGCTTTCCCCGCACATTTGAATGTCGGATTACATACAGGCTTATTAAAAACTGCATGGAAGTAACCTATGACGTAAAGAATACGGATGCCGAAACAATGTATTTTTCAATGGGAGCCCATGAGGGCTATGCCTGTCCGGAGGGGATAGAGGAGTACAGTGTTGTGTTTGAGCATGAAGAAAACCTTGAAACAGTAGTTCTCGACGGCGGTTATCTAAGCCGCGAAAACTCTGTTATAGCCCAAAATACCCGGGAACTGCCCCTTAAATATGAATATTTTGATGATAATTCACTGGTATTTAAAAAGCTGCGGTCAAGAAGAGTTTCCTTAAGGCGCAAAAACGGAATGGAATGTGTTTCGGTGGATTTTTGCGGCTTTGATAACCTGCTTCTTTGGACGGAGCCGGGAGCGGGATATATTTGTATAGAGCCTTGGTGCGGGCTGCCGGATTATTCGGACGGAGATTATGATATTACCCGTAAGGAGGGTATAATTACTTTGGCACCGGGCGGACACTGTGTGCGCCGCCACACAATAATATTATAGCTTGAAAAAAGAATATATTTATGATATAATTACCGTAGAGTCTATTAAAAGGAGTGTTTACGGTGGATGCTTATGAAAGAACGGTGCTTAATAAAGCCTTTGATGTGTCATCGGTGATAACCGTTCATTATTTTGAACATGGCAGGGATTATATCTTTGAGGGCGAAAGCCATGATTTCTGGGAAATGGTTTATGCCGACAGGGGAGATGTTCTGGCTTATTTTAATGACGAGTGGCATACATTAAAGCCGGGCTATGCCGTTTTTCATAAGCCGATGCAGTTCCATAATCTCAAAGCGGACGGGCATACCGCCCCGAATGTGATGATTATATCCTTTGACTGCAGAAGCGAGCTTATGGACTTTTTTGAGGATAAAGTATTGTATATACCGCAGAGGGTAAAGGATAAAATTGCGGAGATTATACGCTTTGCCGGGAAGGCGTTTACCACGCGGCTTGATGACCCGTATACAAAAAAGCTTATAAAAAGCGGGGATACTGCTGCGGAGCAGTATATACAGTTGTATATCGAGGAGATGCTGCTTTCGCTGTATATGCACTACAGCACAACGGAGGAAACCGAAAAGAACAAGCTAAACAGTACCGTATCGATTATGAACGGCGTATTTGACAGGGCAACCGATTATATGCGTAAGAATTTGAACAAAAGCCTGACAATAGAGAATATAAGCAATGCCCTGCATGTGAGCCAGTCCGAGCTTAAGAGAGTGTTTAGGGAATATACGGGTATGGGCGTGATTACATATTTTAGAAATATGCGTATAGAACACGCCAAAACACTTATACGCGACGGCGGTCAGAATATAACGGAAATATCCGAGCGTATGGGTTATGAGTCAATACACTGCTTTTCAAAGCAGTTTAAGAGTGTGGCGGGAATGTCTCCGAGAGAATACTCGCTGTCGATAAAAATGTGGCTTGATGCCGATATATAACAGAAAGGAGAGAAAGACAATGGATTACACAAAGCACATGGATTTTGCGGTAGAGAAAACGCGCGAGAATATAAAAATATTCAAATATGGATTTCCGATGCCCCAAAGCCGTGATTACAACTATGCGCCGGAAGCGTGTGTTGATTGGACAAGCGGATTTTTCCCGGGTATGGAAATGATAGCCTATGAATACACAAAGGATGAGGAGTTTTTAAAAAGCGCAAGATTTCATGCGGAGATTTTCAGACACAGAATAGATAATAAAATTGCGGTAAATCACCATGATATGGGATTTTTATATTCGCTTGCCTGTGTATCGATATATAAGGTCAAGGGTGACGAGTTTGCCAAGGAAACGGCACTGCTCGGAGCCGATCAGCTTATGGAGCGTTACAATCCTGTGGGAAGATTTATTCAGGCATGGGGCAATATGCATGACGATACGAATAACAGGCTTATAATAGACTGTCTGCTGAATATACCGCTGTTGTATTGGGCATCGGAGGTGACCGGGGACGAAAAGTACAAGAACGCGGCAAACGCGCATCTTGACACGACCTTAAAGGTTATTATACGAGATAACAACACAACCTATCATACATACTTCTTTGACAAGAAAACGGGCGAGCCGGTAAGAGGTCAGACGGCACAGGGCTATTCGGACGATTCATGCTGGGCAAGAGGTCAGGCATGGGGAGTTTACGGAGCGGCGCTGGCTTATCATTATACCAAAAACGAGGCTTTGTTTGACTTCTTTAATCGTGTGACGAGTGAATTTATAAAGCGCCTGCCCTCGGATTATGTTCCGTACTGGGATATGGTTTTCTCGGACGGCAGTGATGAGCCGAGAGATACCTCGGCGGCGGCGGTTGCCTGCTGCGGTATTTTGGAAATGAGCAAGTATATGGATTGTTCAAAATATCTGCCCTATGTGGATAAAATGATGGAATCCTTAGGGGAAAACTACACATCAAAAAGACTTTCATATCCGTCAAACGTAATCTTGACCGACGGTATGTATTCCCGCCCGGACGGGCATAAGCCGGAGGGTACGATTTTCGGGGATTACTTCTATATGGAAGCGCTGATGCGTCTTATAAACCCCGACTGGCATATGTACTGGTAAAATATTTAAAGGCTCCCATGCGGTTTTGGGAGCTTTTTTTGCTTGAAAATATCAAATTTTGAGCTGATTTTTATAAAATAGCGGCTTAAATCTCATAAATGGTCTTGCACAGAACGTTTTTTTGTGATATAATGGTAGGGTATGATATAAATACCGATGTTGTCGGTATTAAGATACCGGAAACGGAATAAATTAGGAAGTGAAGCAATGCTTAAAAGTATGACGGGCTATGGCAGACAGGAGACCATGACCGAGGGAAGGAAAATTCTGGTTGAAATAAGATCCGTAAATCAGCGGTTTTCCGATTACAACATAAAAGTACCCAGATATATGGGATTTTTGGAGGATAAAATAAGAAGCTTTGTATCCGAGGGGATAACCCGCGGCAAGGTGGATATTTTCGTTAATGTAGAGAATTTTTCGGAGGCGGATAAGGAGATTTCCCTAAACGAGCCGTTGGCGAAAAATTATATCGAGGTGCTTCGGGAACTTCGGGATAAATTCGATTTGAAGGATGATATATCCGTTTCTCTGGCGGCGGGCTTTAACGATATTTTCAGAACACAGCGCGTTGAGGAGGATCAGGATGAGATATGGAGCTTGGTAAAGCCGGTGCTGTCGGATGCGATGGACTCGTTCATTGCCATGAGAGAGCGCGAGGGCGAGCGGATTGAAAAGGATTTGACGGCAAGAATTGAGTATATGCGTACTCTGGCAAGAAAAATTGACGAGCGTTCTCCGCAGACGGTCAGCGAATATCGCGAGCGGCTTTACAATAAAATACGCGAACTGCTTGAAAACAGGGAGCCGGACGAGGGACGTCTGCTTACCGAGGTTGCGATTTTTGCCGACAAGGTGGCGGTCAATGAGGAAACGGTGCGGCTTGAAAGCCATTTTGAGGAATTTAACAATATCATAAACGCTCCCGAGCCGGCGGGCAGAAAGCTGGATTTCATAATCCAGGAAATAAACCGAGAGGTTAACACCATAGGCTCAAAGGCGCAGGATATTGAGATTGCAAAGCTGGTGGTTACGTTAAAGGGCGAAATTGAAAAGCTCAGAGAACAGGTACAGAATATTGAATAAGAGGGGTTTTATATGCGTTTGATAAACATTGGCTTCGGCAATATGATTTCTGCCGGGAGAGTGGTTGCCGTTGTAAGCCCGGAATCCGCGCCGATAAAGAGAGTGATAAGAGAAGCGGAGGATCGGGGCAGACTGGTAAATGCCACCTATGGCAGACGCACAAGAGCGGTAATAGTATCCGACAGCGACCATATTATATTATCGGCAATACAGCCCGAAACAATAGCCGCAAGGCTGGAGGGCGAGGACACTAAGGAAAGAAAGGAATAAAGTTATGAAGCAGGGAGTGTTATTCATTATATCCGGTCCGTCAGGAACAGGAAAAGGCACAATATGCAATGAGCTTCTCAAACAGGAAAAGATGTTCTTGTCGGTTTCTAATACCACAAGGGAGAGAAGAGTCGGTGAAATTGACGGAGTTACCTATAATTATGTGTCGGTTGAGGAATTTGAACGGCAGATTGACAAGGGCGGATTTTTGGAATATGCAAAATACGGCAGTAATTATTACGGAACGCCCAGGGAGCCGGTCGAAAGCCGACTGCAAAGGGGCGAGAACGTGCTTTTGGAGATAGAGCCCCAGGGTGCGCTTAAGGTTAAGCAGCAGATAAGCGATGCCGTTATGATTTTTATAATCCCTCCGTCCATGAAGGAGCTTAAAAAGCGCCTTGAGGAGAGGGGAAGAGAAACAAAGGAGCAGATAGATGAGCGTATGGAAGCCTCCAAATGGGAATTTTCCAAGGCGGCGCAATACAATTTTATCTGTGTAAACGATAAGCTTGACGAATGTGTGGAAAGAGTAAGAGCAATTATTCATGACACCGTAAAAGAGCGCGGGCTTATAGAAAATCTGTTAAAAGAAAATTATTGAAGCGGAGGAATTTTACCATGATGATCAAACCCGGAATTACAGAGCTTTCAAGATATGTAGACAGCCGTTACACGCTGGTTACAATGGTTGCAAAGAGAGCGAGAATGATAAGCGACGAGCAAAACCGTGCCGAGGTGTACGATGCCAAGGCTGAAAAGTCCGTAACCATTGCAGTCAATGAGATTGCAAAGGGCAAGGTGGGCTATGTAAGAAGCGAAACCATAAGACGAGTAAAGGAGCTGGAGGAGGAAAAAGCGGCTGCCATTATCTCACTTAACGAAAGTGATGTAAAATCCCTTGACGAATTGGTAAGGGAAGCCCACTCGGAACAGCCCAAGGAGGAGCAGGCGGAGTAATTGGTTGCCGAAATTATAGTTGACTACCGTGCAAAGCAGGTGGATAAGCCCTTTGATTATCTGATACCCGAAGAATTTGAGGACAGAGTAAAAATAGGCAGCAGAGTGCTTGTGCCGTTTATGCGCCAAAACCGCGAGATAGAGGGCTTCTGCGTGGGATTAAAGCCCGTCTCGAAAGCTAAAAAGCTAAAGAGCATAATAAGGCCGGCGGACGATACGGAGGCATTTGACGAAAAAATGCTTGAGGTAATAAAGTATATGCATGAGCGTTATCTTGCCTCGTATCAGGATATTATCCGCGCCGTTGTCCCGGCGGGAACGAGCCTTAAAAGCACGGAATGGATTGTTCTTTGCGAACCCGCAGAGCAGAGGTCGCAAAAGCGACAGAGAATTGTCGAGCTTTTGCTTGAAGCCGGAGGCGAAATGGAAGCGGCGGTTTTGGGCTCCATGTTTGAAAACGACGCGCGGACGCAGATTTCGGATATGATTTCCAAAGGCGAGCTTAGGCGTGAATACCGGCAGAGCCGGGAGATTAAGGATAAAACCGTCAAGGCTGTAAGGCTTGCCGTTAAAGCAGACGAGGCAAGGCGCGAAGCGCGACGGCTTGAAAAGAAAGCGCCGGTGCAGGCAAGAATGCTTGATATTATTTCGGCGGCGGAAGAAATGACGGTATCGGAACTTGCCGCGGAGGCTGAGGGATCTGCAAATGCGATAACCGCGCTTTATCAAAAGGGACTTATCGGACTTTTTGATATGCGCATTGCAAGAGATGAATTTTTAAACAAGGATATACAAAAATCCTCTCCGCTAACGCCCACCGATGAACAGCAAAGAGCGATAGAGCGCATAAACGAGGCGGTTTGTAAGGGCAGTTATGTGCCGTATCTGCTGCATGGAGTTACCGGCAGCGGCAAAACCGAGGTTTTCATGCAGGCAATCGCAAACGCTGCCGAAAGAGGAAAAAGTGCGCTTGTGCTTGTGCCTGAAATTTCGCTTACGCCCCAGATGGTGTCGAGATTTTTGGCAAGATTCGGCAGGAGAGTAGCGGTTTTGCACAGCGGTCTTTCCATGGGCGAAAGATATGACCAGTGGAAAAGAATAAAAAATAAAGAAGCGGATATAGTAATCGGTGCGAGGAGTGCCGTATTTGCACCGCTTGACAATATAGGTATAATAATCGTTGATGAGGAACATTCCGATACCTATAAATCGGAAATGACGCCCAGATACCACGCTGTGGAAATAGCTAAGTTTCGGGCAAGACAGTACAAAGCGGCGCTTGTGCTTGCTTCCGCAACTCCCTCAATTGAGGATTTTTACAAAAGCGAGTGCGGCGAGTACAACCTTATCAAAATGACGAAGCGTCCCAACAGCGCGCCCATGCCGGATATTTCCATAGTGGATATGCGCTCGGAGCTGGCAAGGGGAAACAGGAGTATGTTTTCGTCGGCATTAAGAAAAGAGATACAAAAAAATATAGATAACGGTGAGCAGACCATTCTGCTTTTAAACCGTCGCGGTTTTTCTACCTTTGTATCCTGCCGAAGCTGCGGATATGCGGCAGAGTGCCCGAACTGCAATATATCGCTTACCTATCATAAATATGAAAATAATCTGCAATGCCATTACTGCGGCTATACAATTCCAAATTATACGGTTTGTCCGGTATGCGGAAGCAAGTACATACGCTATTTCGGCGGCGGAACTCAAAGGGTTGAGGAGGAGCTGGAAAGGCTGTTTCCGCTGGCAACGATAATTCGTATGGATATTGACACGACCGGAAAAAAGCAGGGGCATGAGAAAATTCTCGAACGCTTTGCAAATGAGAGGATTGATATTCTTGTGGGTACGCAGATGGTTTCAAAGGGACTGGATTTTGAGAATGTGACGCTTGTGGGCGTGATTACCGCTGATACAATGCTTCATATAAACGATTTCAGAAGCGCGGAACGCACCTTTGATATGTTGGAACAGGTCTGCGGCAGAGCCGGCAGAGGAAAAAAGACGGGCAGAGCGCTTATACAGACATATAATCCCGACAATACGGCGATAACTCTTGCAAGCGCCCACGATTATGAGGGATTTTACAAATATGAAATAAACGAGAGAAAGCGGATGTGGTATCCTCCGTTTTCCAAGATAATAGGAATAATGTTTCAGGGTGCGTCGGATACCTTGGTATCCGGGGCGGCAAGGTTTTTTGTAAGGGCAATGAAGGATTTTAACGGAGAAAAGGTACAGCTCCTCGGCCCCATACCGGCAGCCCTGAGCAAGATAAAGAATAAATACCGCTGGCAGGTGCTGATTAAATGCAATGACGATGATAAGCTTAACGGCTGCCTGAGAAATGCGGAGGAAATGTGCCGCAGCCACGACCTTTACAAGTCGGTTTCGGTTATTATAGACAAAAATCCGAATTCGGTGTATTAAAGCGGAAAAAGGGGGATTTATAAATGGCTTTGAGAGAAATAAGAACAAAGGGCGATGAGATTTTGTATAAGCCCTGCAAGGTGGTTAAGAAGTTTGACGAAAAGCTTCATATCTTGCTTGACGATATGTATGATACAATGAAGGAGGCAAACGGGGTAGGACTTGCGGCGCCCCAGGTGGGAATATTAAAGCGCGCTGTGGTAATAGACGACGGTAACGGAAAGCTTGAACTGATAAACCCCGTTATTGAAGAAACAAGCGGAACTCAGACCGGCTCCGAGGGATGTTTAAGCGTACCCGGAGTATGGGGCGAGGTGGAAAGACCCAATTATGTAAAGGTCAAAGCCCAGGACAGAAATGGTAATTGGTTTTATGCCGAGGGTGAGGAGCTTCTGGCAAGAGCAATCTGCCATGAGTGCGAACACCTGGAGGGAAAGCTGTTTTTGGATAAGGTAATAAGATTTATAGATGAATGAGGTGGCAGATGAGAATACTGTTTATGGGAACGCCGGATTTTGCCGCCGCTTCACTGGAGGCAATGGCAAAGGCGGGCTTTAACATAGTGGGGGCGGTGTCGCAGCCCGATAAACCCAAGGGCAGGGGACATAAGCTTATGCCGACAGAGGTCAAAAAAACCGCCCAAAGCTTGGGAATACCCGTATATCAGCCCGAAAGGCTAAAGGATAATCAGCTTATGCCGGTTTTGGAGGAGTTAAAGCCGGACTTAATTGTCGTTACGGCATACGGAAAAATTCTTCCGCCCTATATTATAAATTATCCCAAATACGGCTGTATCAATGTTCATGCGTCGCTTCTCCCGAAATACCGGGGCGCGGCGCCCATCCAATGGGCTGTAATAAACGGCGAGAAAATCACCGGAGTTACAACCATGAAGATGGATGAGGGGCTTGATACGGGGGATATGCTTATGACGCGGCAAACGCCGATCGGCGAGTATGAAACAGCCGAGGAGCTGTTTTTAAGACTTGCAAAGCTCGGCGGTGAGCTGCTTGTGGAAACTATAAACAATATAGAAAGCATAACGCCTGTTCCCCAAAAGCATGAGGAGCATACCTATGCGCCGATGATTTCAAAGGAAATGGGGCATATAGACTGGACAAAATCCGCATCGGACATAATACATCTTATATGCGGAATGAATTCATGGCCCATGGCATACGCGGATTATAAGGGGCAGCCTGTGAAAATATCCTCGGCAAGAAAAGCCGAGGGCAGGGGAAAGCCCGGAGAGATACTGTCTTTGGATAAGGGCAGGGGACTGAAGGTTGCCTGCGGAGAGGACTGCATTTATATAAGCGAGGCGCAGTTCTTTGGAGCAAAGCGCATGAATGTTGAGGACTATGCAAGAGGTCACAGCATAGAAATCGGCGAAATCTTGAAATAGGAGTGGGTTTTTATGTATTACGGATATTACGGAGGCTCATATATTCTGGTTATAATAGGCTTTATTTTAACCATGTTTGCCTCATTCGGAGTTCAGGCGACATTTAAGCGTTACAGCTCAAAATCCGCCTCCAACGGAATAACTGCCGCTATGGCTGCAAGGCGCATACTTGACGCAAACGGTCTGGGGCATATCAGAATTGAGAGGGTTGGCGGAAATCTGACCGACCATTACAGCCCCAATGAAAATGTCATAAGGCTTTCGGATTCGACCTATGACTCGTCCTCGGTGGCGGCGATAGGCGTTGCCGCCCATGAATGCGGTCATGCGGTTCAGCATAAGGACGGCTATGTGCCGATAAAAATCAGGAACGGAATTGTTCCGATAGTAAATATATCAAACAGGCTGGCAATGCCGATATTTGTACTGGGGCTGATACTCCAGGGTACGGCAAGACACGCCCAGAGCGGAGTGGGTCTTACGCTTGCGTATATAGGAGCACTGCTTTTTGCAATGGTGCTGCTGTTTCAGGTTGTAACCCTACCCTGTGAGCTTAACGCTTCGTCAAGGGCAATGAAAACCATACGCGATATGGATTTGCTTTACGGCGATGAGCTTGTGGGAGCAAGAAAGGTGCTTACCGCGGCAGCCATGACCTATGTGGCGGCGGTGGCTTCAACGGCACTGCAGTTTTTAAGACTGCTTATAATACTGAATAATAACCGAAGAAGAGATTAAATGGAAAATTCGAGAAAAACAGCATTAAAAATTTTATACGAAGTGGAATATAACGGCGCGTATCCGAATATGGCTGTAAAAAACGCGCTCCACGGAGATTTGACAAGACAGGAGAGAGCGTTTGTGTCCGCATTGGTTTACGGCTGTGTGGATAAGAAGCTTACTCTTGATTATATGATTTCTCAGCTGAGCCATGTAAAACTCAAAAAACTGTCAAAATATATTCTGCTTATCCTTAGAATGGGAATATATCAGATAATGTTCATGGAGTCGGTTCCCGACAGCGCCGCGGTAAACGAGAGCGTCAAGCTTGCCAAGCGTTACGGTCACGGCGCATCGGCAGGGTATGTAAACGGTGTATTAAGGAGCCTTATCCGCTCCGCTCCGTCTTATCCCTCCGACCCGGTTTTAAGAATGGCGGTGGAATATTCCTGTCCGGAATGGCTTTTAAGAAAATGGCTTGATGAATTCGGCGAGGAGTTTACCCGCGCTCTGCTTGAGGGCTTTTTAAAGAAGCCGGAGCTTATTTTAAGACCCAACACATTAAAAATTACCGCTTCACAGCTTGTAGAAAAGCTTAAGGAGCGGGGCATGGAAGCAAGGGAATGTGACGGAGCCGTTATATGCGGCGGCTTTGACATAGCCTATGACGCGCTGTACGCCGAAGGACTTTATACAGTACAGGACCTTGCGGCAATGCAGGCTGCCCGGGTGCTTGACCCCCGGCCCGGAGAGTGCGTTATCGATATGTGCGCAGCGCCGGGCGGAAAAACAACACATATTGCGGAGCTTATGGAAAACCGGGGAAAAATTCTGGCCTTTGATATATTCGAGCATAAAACCGAGCTTATAAGAAAGAACGCGGCAAGACTGGGTATAGATATTATACAAACCCGGGTGGCGGATACTTCAAAATACGCTCCCGCACTGGCGAAAACGGCAGATAAAATTCTTTGCGACGTACCCTGTTCGGGAACGGGAATTTTGAGAAGAAAGCCGGACATAAAATGGAATCGTGACAGGGATTTTGATTTCCCCGCACTGCAAAGGCGTATTCTTGCCAATGCGCTCAGATACTTAAAGGACGGCGGAGTGCTTGTATACTCCACCTGTTCGGTGGAAAGAGAGGAAAACGAGGGTGTTACCTCGCAGGCGGAGGGCTTTGAAAAGCTGTATGAAAAAACCTTCTACCCGCATATTGATGATACCGACGGATTTTACATCTGCAAATTAAGGAAGATATGATTGATTTAAAAGACTTGGAATACAATGAGCTTTCCGACCTCCTGGCAGGTCTGGGCGAAAAGAAATTCAGAACGGAGCAGATTTTTTCATGGCTGCACAAGGGGGTTACCTCCTTTGAGGAAATGACCAATCTGTCTGCACTGACAAGGGAGAAGCTTAGCAAAATAAGCTTTGTTTCATCACTTGGTATTCGTGAAAAGTATGTTTCAAAAATTGACGGGACGGTTAAATATCTTTTTGAGCTGCCCGACAAAAACTGTATAGAAAGTGTTGTCATGCGTTATCATCATGGGCTTACCATCTGCATATCGAGCCAGATAGGCTGCAGAATGGGCTGCCGTTTCTGCGCCTCGACCATAGGCGGCTTATACAGAAATCTTACGCCGGGAGAGATATTAAATCAGGTTATATTTGCCCAAAAGGATATGGGTGAGAGAATAAGCAATATCGTGCTTATGGGAATAGGTGAGCCGCTGGATAATTACGATAATGTAATAAAATTTCTGCATAATGTAAATCATGAAAAGGGGCTTAATATCGGATACAGGCATATATCCCTTTCAAGCTGCGGCGTAGTGCCCAAGATTTATGAGCTGGCGCAGGAAAATCTGCCCATAACGCTTACCATTTCACTGCACGCGCCCAATGACGAAATACGAAACCAAATCATGCCCGTAAATCACAGCTATTCCATAGCAGAGCTTATGCGGGCGTGCAGAGCATATACGGAAAAGACCGCAAGGCGGATAAGCTTTGAATATTCACTTATAAACGGCGTAAACGACAGCTCAAAAGAAGCCCGGGAGCTTGCCGCCCTCATTAAGGGGATGCATGCTCATGTTAATCTGATACCGGTAAACGAG
The DNA here is from genome assembly GCA_029226975.1 of Clostridiales bacterium. Classification (GTDB taxonomy): domain Bacteria; phylum Bacillota; class Clostridia; order UBA1381; family UBA1381; genus Ornithomonoglobus_A. The sequence goes on from JAQXZB010000041.1 coordinate 38,368, forward strand.
GTTAAGGAGCGGGGCTTTAAAAAGGGCAGTCAAAGGGAAATTCAGGCATTTTTAAATGAGCTTAAAGCCCTTGGCGTAAACGCCACAATACGCCGTGAGCTGGGCGCGGATATAAACGCCTCCTGCGGTCAGCTGAGAAAAAAGACGCTATGAGGTAAAGGGGTGATATAAATGCAGTTTGGAGCTGTTAGCGACATAGGAAGAGTAAGAAAGATAAATGAGGACAGCTTCTTTGTATCAAAAAACGAGCTGTTCCCGTACATTATTGTCGCGGACGGAATGGGCGGTCATGAAGCGGGCGAGGTTGCCAGCCGAATGATGACCGATATTGTCGAAAACCATTTAAGGCGAAATCTTGACGGCGAAATGGATTATGTCGAAGCGGGAGAGGCAATAAGGCAGGCATTTGTCGCGGCTAACAGTATAATCTATACATATGCGAAAAACCATTATAAGGTAATGGGCATGGGAACTACCGCAACGCTTGCCATGATTTTTAAAGGCAAGCTGATAGCTGCCCACGTTGGGGATTCGCGGGGCTACAAGCTTTATAGCGGGCATATTGAACAAATAACAAAGGATCACTCGTATGTAATGGAGCTTGTGGCAAGAGGCGATATTACCATGGAGGAGGCAAAGCACCACCCGAAGAAAAATTTCATAACACGCGCAATCGGCGCCGAGGATATTGTAAGAGTTGATATTTCAATATTCCCGTATGAGGGTGAAACAGTGCTTTTGTGCAGCGACGGATTGACAAATTTTGTAGAGGACAATGAAATTTTGGAGTATATGCTCAATGCGGACAATTTGCAATGCGGTGTTGAGCGGCTTGTGCGCCTTGCGAATGAAAGAGGCGGAAGGGATAATATTACCGCTGCGGCGATGAAGAAGGAGTAAAATGCATGAAAACTGAGAATTTGGTGGGAACAACACTCGGCGGCAGATACGAGGTGCTTGAAAATATAGGAACCGGGGGTATGGCAACTGTTTTTAAGGCAAAGGACAGTCTTTTAAACAGGTTTGTGGCAATAAAGGTTTTAAGGGATAATCTTGAGGGCGAGGAGCAGGTTGTAACAAACTTTATAAAAGAGGCGCAGTCCTCTGCTTCGCTTGTGCACAATAATATTGTTTCGGTTTATGACGTGGGCGAGGAAAACGGAATAAACTACATGGTAATGGAGCTTGTGGACGGAATTACCCTAAAAAAATACATAAGGGAAAACGGCGCTCTGCCATGGCAGGAGGCGTGCGACTATGCCATTCAGATAGGTCAGGGCATTAACGAGGCTCATGCAAATAATATTATTCACCGGGACATCAAGCCGCAGAATATTATAATGACCCAGGATAAAACCTTAAAGGTTACGGATTTCGGAATAGCAAGAGCCGCGGCGGCGGATACGACCATAGTGGGCGGTACCGCTTTAGGCTCGGTGCATTACATTTCCCCGGAGCAGGCAAGGGGCGGCTTTACGGACGCCAGAAGCGATATTTATTCTCTCGGTATAGTTCTTTATGAAATGCTTACCGGAAAGGTTCCCTTTGACGGGGATACGCCCGTATCGGTGGCACTGATGCATTTAGAGAAAGAGCCGGTTGATGTAAAATGCGTTAATATGGACATTCCTACGGATTTGGCGTATGTTACAATGAAGGCGATTGCAAAGGAGCAGAAGAACCGCTATCAGAACGTGCAGGAAATGCTAAATGATCTCCACGCCGTTTTGGCAGAGGAGCCTCTTCCGTCAAAAGAGGTTATATCGGATGGCGGTATGCTTGATGACGAAACAGACGATTTCGGGTATGACGGCGATGAGGAAATAATTGATGATGAGCCCATAAGAGAAAATACAAAGAGCAGAAGCAAAAAGCGTAAAAAGGCGCGGAAAAAGAAAACCGCCGCTCAAAAGAAAGAGGACAGGCTTGCGGTTATTCTTGCAATAGGTACCGTTGCGGCGCTTTTGCTCATAGTTTTCGGTGCTTATAAGTTTATAAACAATATGAAGGGTACGTCAGTGCCAAATCTTGTGAATATGACGGTTGAGGAAGCAACGCAGAAGCTTTTGGAGATTGATTTAAAGGCGGCGGACGAGATAGAATATTCGCTCTCGGACGATATTGAGGAGGGGCGTGTTGTTACTCAGGACCCGGCTGCAAACACATTTCTTGCCAAAGGCTCTGCCGTTAAGCTGATTGTGTCAATCGGTCCTTCGGGCGGTAATATACAGGCACCGCAGACGGTCGGAAAGACCTTTGAAGAAGCAATAGAGGATATTCTTGCACTTGGTCTTACCTATACGGTTAAGGAAGAGCCATCCGACTCGGTTGAGGCAAACAGAGTTATAAGACAGCTGCCCATAGCAGGAACAATGCTTAACCAAAACGATATTATTACACTGCATATAAGTATGGGCAAGGGCAATTCAACCACAGAAGCTCCCGCCATGGTACAAAAGGTCAAGGTGCCGGATGTTGTCGGCTTGGGACGCGAGCAGGCAGAGGAAATACTTGCCAAGTACGGGCTTTCCATAAGCTCCGTTACCAGAAGTCCATCATCAGTGGGTGAAAATCTGATAATTTCACAAAGCCCGGACAGCTCAAAAACCGTTGTAAAGGGCAGCTCGGTAAGCATAGTTCTTTCAAGCGGAAATGAGCAGAGCACTCAGTCAAGCTCAGCACAGGAGGGACAGCATAATTTCTACGGTCAGGAGGTAGATGAAAACGGTGCAACCGCAGCCCCCGAACCGGAGGAAAACAGATCCGAACAGCCCGAGGAGGAGCCGCCTCGTGAAGAACCCCAGCCGGAAAAGCAGACCAAGACCTTTACCATGAAAATTCCCGACAGCGCGGGAGATACCGTTGAGGTGGAAATTGTGGCAGACGGAGTAACTGTTCATTCCGGTACACATCAAAAAAGCGAGGGTTATGTTTCGGCACAGATTTCGGGCGAGGGAACCGTTACGGTGCAGGCATATGTTGACGGAGCGTTGGCGGCGCAGAAGCAGATAACATTTTGATGAATATGACAGGAATTATAATTAAGGGAATCGGCGGTTTTTACTATGTAAAAGCCGCCGATAACAACGTATATGAATGCAGAGCGCGGGGGCTTTTCAGACGTGACGGGATAACTCCCATGATAGGCGACCGCGTGGATATATCGGATAACACAATAGTAAAAATCCATGAGCGCACTACAATGCTTACGCGTCCGCCGGTGGCAAATGTGGACACACTGCTGCTTGTGGCGGCGGCTGCCGAGCCGGAGCCTAACACGCTTTTATTGGATAAAATGAGTATAAACGCGCGGCAATGCGGCATTGAAACAATGCTGTGTATAAACAAATCGGAGCTTGCCGACAGGCATGACCTTGCCGAAATATATGAAAGTGCGCTTAGCTGTGTGATTTTTACAAGTGCAAAAGAGGGCAGGGGCATTGATGAGCTTCGCGAGCTGTTAAAAGGGCGCGTGACGGCTTTTGCGGGTCTTAGCGGAGTGGGGAAATCAACGCTTTTGAGCCTTATAACAAACCGCAGTCTTGAAACGGGAAGCGTAAGCGAAAAGATAATGCGCGGAAGGCACACCACAAGGCATGTGGAACTTTTTGCCCTTGATGAGGGCGGCTTTGTACTGGACACACCGGGTTTTTCGTCCCTTGAAACGGAAAATATCGATGCGGACAAGCTGTGGGAATATTTCCCCGAAATGGCGCAGGCCCAGGGCAGATGCCGTTTTCGGGGCTGCTCGCATATAAACGAGCCGGACTGCTATGTAAAAAAGCTTTTGGAGGAGGGCAAAATAAAGCCCTCGCGCTACGAAAGCTATAAGGAAATTTACGGCAGACTTAAGCTTGTAAAAAAGTGGGAGAAAAAATAGCGGGCATTTTATTGAAAGGAAGGTTTATTTACATGATTTTATCACCATCAATTCTATCGGCGGATTTTAATGAGCTGGGCAGACAGATAAGCGAGGTAAAGGCGGCAGGGGCTAAATGGCTGCATTTTGACGTAATGGACGGCTGTTTTGTAAAGAATATCAGCTTTGGTATTCCAGTGCTTGCTTCAATAAGGAAAAAGACGGATTTGTTTTTGGATGTGCATCTGATGATACAGCATCCTAAGCAATATATTGACAAATTCGCGGATGCCGGGGCGGATTTGATTACGGTGCATTACGAAGCCTCGGATGATATAGACGAATGTATTGAATTGATAAAAAGACGCGGCATAAAGGCAGCACTGGCAATAAATCCCGACACGCCCATAGAGCGGGTTAAGGAATATCTGCCAAAGCTTGATATGCTTTTGTGTATGACTGTTTTTCCGGGACTGGGAGGACAGAAATACATATCCGAGGTAGACGAAAAAATACGAGAAGCAAGAAAGCTTATGGGCAGTGACTTTAAGATACAGGTGGACGGAGGAATAAATACCGATACCATACATGAAGCCCTTGAAGCGGGAGCCGATGTAATCGTTGCGGGAACTGCGGTTTTTAATGACGATATAGAAGGCTCGGTAAAGAAGCTTTTGGCGGTGGGCGAATAATGCGGGCGGTTATATTCGGAAACGGCGATATACAAAGCTATGAACGCGCGGCAGGGTATTTAAAAGCGGATGATTTTATAATCTGTGCCGACGGCGGCTTAAGGCACGCAAAGAAAATGGGTCTAAGGTGCGATGTGCTTATCGGGGATTTTGACAGCCTTGATGTTGATGCCGACGCGGGCGAGATTATACAATATCCCGCCAAAAAGGATTTTACCGACGGCGAGCTGTGCGTTAAATACGCAAGGGAGCATGGTTTTTCGGACATAATACTTTTGGGAATGACCGGGAAGCGCCTTGACCATACTATAAACAATATTATGATGCTCTCATGCTGCGGCGGAACGGTTATTGACGATGATAATGAAATTTATATATTAAAGGACAGTCTTGAATTTTACAAAAAAAAGGGCAGGACTCTTTCGATAATTCCCGTCGGTGGCAATATAGAGGGCATAGACGGCGAGGGAGTGGAATATCCGCTGTGCAATGACACTCTGCACTTTGGCAGCTGCCGGGGGAGCAGTAATGTAATTGTTGAGGAATACTGCAAAATCACAATAAAAAGCGGAGTGGGACTGGTCGTTATAACAGACGGAAAATAAGGGGATTTTTATATGATATATCTTGATAATGCGGCAACAACAAAGCCCTCCGAGGCGGCGTTTAAAGCCGCGGCGCAGGCGGTTGAATGTTTCGCAAATCCGTCATCGCTGTACGGGCCGGGACTGGAGGCGCAGAAGCTTATTGAAAAAAGCAAAGGCATAATCGCTTCAAAGCTGGGCATTGACAGGAAAAATATATTTTTTACCTCCGGCGGAACCGAGGCAAACAATACCGCGATATTCGGCGCGGCATACGCAAAACGCAGACTGGGAAATCGGGTCATAACCACAAAAGTTGAGCATCCGTCGGTTTTGGAGGCGTTTAAAAAGCTGGGCGAGGAAGGCTTTGAGGTTGTTTATGTCGGGGTTGACGAAAACGGCATTGTCAATATGGACGAGCTTGAAGCTGCTCTTAATGAGGACACAATTTTGGTAAGTGTAATGCACGTCAACAACGAAACCGGAATGATAATGCCGGTGGAGAGGATAAAGCCTATGCAAGAAAAGCTTGCGCCAAAGGCAATGCTGCACTGCGATTGCGTACAGTCCTTCGGAAAGCTGCCGGTGCTGCCGAAAAAATGGGGTGCGGATATGGTGAGCATATCAGCCCATAAAATACGCGGCTTTAAGGGCTGCGGTGCACTTTATGTGAGGGACGCAAAAATCCGTCCGCTGATTTTCGGGGGCGAACAGCAGCAGGGGCTTCGTCCGGGAACGGAAAATGTTGCGGGAATACTTGCTTTCGGTGCGGCGGCACAGGAGTGTGACTGCGATAATTCAAGGCTTTTGAAATTCAGAGCCGAATTTGAGGACGAGATAAAGAAAAACATTGATAATGTAATAATAAACGGTACTGCAAAAAACAATTCGGGCAGTGTTATAAATATTTCATTTTTGGGGATTAAGGCGGAAATTCTTCTTCATGCCCTTGAAAAGCATGAAATATATGTTTCAACAGGCTCCGCCTGCTCATCGCACAAGCCGCAGCCGAGCCATGTGCTTACGGCAATGGGCAAAAGCCGGGAGGAAATTGCCGGCGCGGTGCGCATGAGCTTTATTGAGCCTCTTGAAAGAGAAGAACTTATATATACGGTCGAAGCAATAAAAAAGGAAGTAAATACTATCAGGAGATATATGCGATGAAAGAAATTCTTTTGGCAAAATACGGAGAAATAATTTTAAAGGGCGGCAACCGTCCGAGATTTGAGAGTATGCTTATGAATAATATAGCAAACTCAATAAAAAAGGTTGCCGATGTTAAGGCGCGGCTTATGCAGGCGACAATTTATGTTGACGTTTTGGAGGAGGAGAAAACGGATCTGGTAATGGAGCGTCTGGCAAAGGTGTTCGGAATAGTATCCGTAACCCGTGCGGCAGTGTGTGAAAAGGACATTGAGGATATAAAGAGGGTTGCAAAGGAATACCTTGCGCCGGACTTAGAAGCCGCTTCGAGCTTTAAGGTGGAAGCAAAGCGTTCGGACAAGCTGTTTCCTATGAATTCCATGGAAATAAGCAAGGAGGTCGGCGGCTTTTTAGACGATGAGTTTCCCCATATCAAGGCGGATATGCATCATCCCGAAAGGACCGTAAGGGTTGAGGTGCGCGACTTTGCGGCGTATGTGTACTGCATGGAAAACAAGATAAAGGGTCAGGGCGGAATGCCCATCGGCAGCGGCTCAAAGGCAACGCTGCTGCTTTCCGGAGGAATAGACAGCCCGGTTGCCGGTCACATGATTGCAAAACGCGGTGTGGAGATTGACGCGGTGAACTTTTTCTCGTTCCCCTATACCTCGGAGCGGGCAAAGGAAAAGGTTATAGAGCTTGCATCGATAATCGCGCAGTATACCTCGAAAATAAATCTGTATGTTGTACCCTTTACCGAAATACAGCTTGCCATAAGGGATAACTGTCCCGAGGAGCATATGACGCTTATTATGCGCCGGTTTATGATGCGCATATCGGAGCGGTTGGCAAGGAAGCACAAGTCAAAGGCGCTTATAACCGGCGAGAGCGTCGGACAGGTGGCAAGTCAGACTCTTGCGGCTTTGGATGTTACCAACGCGGTTGTGGATATGCCGATTTTGCAGCCGCTTATCGGAATGGACAAAATAGAGGTGGTTGATAGGGCAAGGGAACTGGGCACTTTTGAAACCTCAATTCTTCCTTATGAGGACTGCTGTACGGTGTTCACGCCCAAGCACCCGACTGTAAATCCGAAGCGTGAAAATATAGAAAAATCCGAGAGCCGTCTTGATGTCGAGAAGCTTATAGAGGAGGCGCTTGCGGGCGTGGAGCTTATCGAGGTATATCCGCAGTAATACAAGGAGTGCAAAAAATGTCGGAGCTTAGAATTATAACCGGCGGAATAGGTGCCGGAAAGGAACGGGAATGTATAAGGCAGATTTGTGAGGTCCACGAAAAAAATCCCGAAGCCAAGTGTATAATGCTTGTGAACGAGCATTATTCCTATGAAATGGAAAAAAGCTTTATAGACGCTTTTTCGGGTACGGGACTTAATAATATCGAGGTAAAAACCTTCAGAAAGCTGGCGGTGGACACCTTAAGCGAGAAAAAGTACATGACCCCGGCGGGCAAGCATACGCTTCTTAGCCGTGCGGTGGGAGAGTTTTCGAAAATGGTCAGACCCGACACCGAAAAGACCGGGGAGGACGGCATAATATATATAAACGAAGGGCTCTGCTCCTCCCTTGGGAAGCAGGGCTTTCTTGACGTTCTCGCGTCAATGATAAGCGAGATGAAACGATATGAGATTACGCCGGAGGAGCTTTACGGTATGGCGTGTCATACAGGCGAAAATGAAGCGCTTTCGCAAAAGCTTACGGTAATATCAAACATCTATGCGATTTATACGCGGCTGTTTCTTGCCACCGGCTATGTGGATGCGGATGACACCTATGACGAGCTTGCTTTAGCAATAGAGAACGGCAACGACTTTGACGGAGTGTATCTTTGGATAGATAAATTTGACGAGCTGCTTCCTCAGCAGATGCGGGTTATAAGAGCACTTTACAATAAGGTAAAGAGAATGACGGTAAGCGTATGCTATCCCGCAATCGAGAGCGAGCAGGCTTTATATACCCAGACAAAGCATACCCTTGATAAAATTTCAGAGCTTGACCAAAATGCCCGGGTATACGACTGCGGCAGACATTTAAAGAATATAAAAAACGCGGATTTGCTGTTTTTTACCGATAAATTTTTAAGTTATGAAAAGTATACGGATAGCCCCCAAAATATAACTCTTTTTAAGAGCGGCAGCGCATACGGAGAGGTTAAGTTTGCCGCAAACGAAATTCTTAAGCTGGTTTTTGACGAGGGCTATCGTTTCAGGGATATATGTGTTGTATGCGGAGATGAGGCGGCATATTCGCATCTTATAGAAACAGTGTTTGACGAATATAAAATCCCGTACTTTACAGACAGCAGTATGCTTTTTTCAGAGCATCCGGCGGCGGGACAGGTGCTGTCGCTGTTTAAAATGTTTGAAAACCGATTTGATTTTGAATCGGTGCTTGAATATCTGCGTTCGGGCTATATTTACGTTAAAAATGAAAATGGTACGGTTAATCTGCAAAAGCTGTGCATAAAGGGCGCGGACATTGACGAACTTGAAAATTATGCCTTAAAATACGGTATACGGGGCGAGAAAAAATGGCTTGATACAAAATGGGAGGGCGAGAAAAGCTTTGTTGACTCAGCCCTCGGCGGCGAGGCACAGGAAACCAATATCGAGGGCATAGAGGAGCTTCGCGCCCTGATTGCCGCGCCGATAAAGCGTTACCGCAGAAAAACAAGGGCAAAAAAGAGTGCAAAACAGCACGCAAAGGCGCTTTTTGAGCTGCTTGAGGATATTCATATGTATGAGGGAATAAATGCGGATATTTCCGCACTTTGCAAAAATCCCGACAATGAGAAAAATATAACCGAAGCAAGAACTTTAGAAAAGCTGTGGAATTTGCTTATGCAGATGCTTGAACAACTGGTGGGCGCACTGGACGGAGAAGAAATTTCAAGGAACGAATTTCATAAATATTTAAAAATCGCCCTTGAACAGTGCGAAATACGCATGATACCGTCGGGAATAGACAGAGTTTATGTGGGAAGCGCAGAGCGCATATCCGCGGTTTCCATACGCGCAATGTTTATGCTGGGCGCAAATGACGGCTGTTACCCCTCGCAGATTAAAACAGAGGGCTTTTTGTCAGATGCGGACAGGCGGGAGATAAATTCGGCATTTACCAAGTCAGTGGCTCCCGATACAAGCGTTAATATGGAAAAACGCCGTTACAGCGTTTGGAGCGTCATTGCCTCCGTCCGGGAAAAGCTGTGGATTACTTACAGTCGTGTCGACAGCGGCGGGAATGAGCAGACCCCGGCAAGGCTGTTTTCAAATACGGCTGTGCGCTTTCCCAAGCTTAAGGTGCTTTGCGAGAACGATATAGGTACGGTAATATCCACGCCAAAGTCTGCCCTGCATGAGATGCTTATAAACAAATCATCGGCAAATCCCAAAAACGATAAGATATGGGATGTGGTATATGACTGTCTTAAAGAGGAAAAATACGGATTGGGAGAGATAAGCGATTTGTGGAAAAGCGCAAAAAGCTATACCCAAACAGCCGAGCATATATCGCCCAAGCTTGCAAGACTTCTCTACGGTGATAACGTAAAATACAGCGCCAGCCGTCTTAACGTGTATGCGGGCTGTCCCTTTAAATACTTTATGAACTACGGACTGGGGCTTCGCAAAAGAGATGAATTTGAAATTGCCGCAAGCGACATAGGTACTTATGCACACAGTGTAATAGAACAATTTTGCCGAGCGGTTGAAAAGGACGCAAAAACCCCGGCAGAGAAGCTTGAAATGTGGAAAAGCCTGAGTGAAGACGGTGCAAGGGATAAAATTATTGATGAAATTATTGATAAAACAATAGAAAATATAGACGCTGACGATATTTATAAGCGGGAGCATATAAAAAGCATTATGAACAGAACGGGCAGCGTTATAAAAAAAGCGGCAAAAACCGTTCATAACAGCTTAAAAAACGGGAAATACACCATTGCCGCGGAGGAAAATGAACTGGCGGCAAAAATAAGCGATGAAATAACCGTCATGGGTCGAGTGGACAGAATAGACGAATACACCGATGACGGGGACACTAAACATATACGAATAATAGATTATAAAACGGGAAACACCGCCTTTGATATAGAGCATATTTATTACGGTCTGGATATGCAGCTTGTAATATATGCAATTTTGGCAAGGGATTATTTTAAGGAAAAAAGAAATGAGGAATGCAGTGTTTCGGGAATGTATTATAATTTTGTAAAATCCTCAAAAACGATACGAACGGCAAACCAAAGCGAAAGCTCCGTACGGGAGGACATAAGAAAAGAGGGGCTTTTGGACGGTGTTACCTTTGTCGACAGTGCGCGGGAGTTTGACTCGCTTGCTGATGTTGATGAAAATTACAAAACACAAAGCCAGGTTATAAAAATATGCTATACTCAAACCGGCAACATATCCCCGAAGCAAAATCCCCTTATACGGGATTTAAAGGATGCCGAGGCTCTTATGAGCTTTGCCGAGAATAGAATTAAGAGCATGGACGACAGAATAAGAAACGAGGGGGACATAAAAATAAATCCGGCGAGGGACACAAAATATAACGCCTGTGATTACTGTGAATACAGCGGAATATGTGCCATGGACGGAGAAATTCAATGCAGGGAAATGCCAAGAACCAAGAAGAAGGAAGAAGTGTGGGATAAAATCCGCAAAAATGAGGAGGAATAATGGCTGTTGAGTGGACAAGAGAGCAAAAACGCGCTATAGATTGCCCCATAGGAAAGGGAAATATTCTTGTCAGCGCGGCGGCAGGCAGCGGAAAAACCGCGGTGCTTGTGGAGAGAATACTTAAAAATGTTGTGGCAGAAGGAACTGACATAGATAAATTTCTGGTTGTGACCTTTACAAAGGCTGCCGCTGCGGGAATGAAGCAGAAAATCAGAAACGAGCTGGCAGGGCGGTTCGACGCGGCATATGCCGAGGGGGACACAAAAACCGCGGATTTTATGGCAAGGCAGTTGGAGCTGACCTCGTCGGCGGACATAACCACAATAGACGCGTTCTGCCTAAAAGTGGTGAAAAACAATTTTCACTATTTGGGAATAGACCCGAATTTCAAAAACATTGACGGCGAGGAGAATGATATAATATGCGACAGCGTTATGGACGCTTTGTTTGAGCGGCTTTATGACGAGCATGACGAAAGCTTTTTAAGGCTTGTGGACAGATTTGCCTCCTACAGAAACGATTATATGCTCATAGAAATGGTAAAGGGAATATACAAATTTACCGAGAATTTTGCCGAGCCGGATAAATGGCTTGACGAAAAATGCGCCATGTATGACGAGGATATGAGCAAAAGCGTATGGGTACAAGAAATTCTGCTTGACTCTGTAAAGGAGAAAGGACGTGAATTTGCGTATACGGCAGAGACAATATTAAACGATATTGCGTATTTTTGTGCCGGGGAAATGAGTTATTTTGAAAACAGGGAATATATATCGGATGAGGTGAGAGAGCTTTGCGACAGCGAGATACATTGTGTGGACGCATTGGAGGAGATATATAATGTATGCGCGGATATTTCCAAAAATGAAAGCCCGTTTATATCTGCCGCGATTATATCGGATATTCCCGAAAAAAAGAATGCAAAGTGGAAGCCGGAAAACAAGGTTTTTTTTGACAGGACAAGAGAGCTTTTAAAGGAATTTGACGCCTTTTTACAAAGCATGGCAGTATCCGGTGCGGATGAGCTTAACCGCCGCTGGCATTCGCGGGAAACAAAGGCCGCGCTTGATGATATTTGCCGACTGGTAAAAAGCTTCAGAAGCGCGCTTTGGGAGGAAAAGTCGAAAAGAAATGCCTGGTCCTTTTCGGATATAGAGCATATGACCTTTGAGCTTTTTGACAAAAACGAAGCGGTGCAGAAAAACAGCATGAGAAAATACCGTGAAATACTCATAGACGAGTATCAGGATACAAACGAATTGCAGGACGGGATTTTTACCCGCATTTCGGGAAATAAAAAGAACATCTTCATGGTAGGGGATTTAAAGCAGAGCATATACGGCTTCAGAGGCGGAGATCCGTATATATTTAAGAAGAAAAATGCGGATTACAGCATTTATAAAGAGGACGAAAAAGGGGATAAAAAGATAATTCTTTCGAGAAATTTCCGAAGCCGTCCCGAGGTCCTCGACAGCGTAAACGAGCTGTTTGGACATATAATGAGCGATGCTGTGGGGGACGTGGTATACAATGACGACGAGAGTCTGCACTACAGCGCAGACCTGCCCAAGACCGTTGAAAATGAGATAAGCTATAAAAGCGAGTTTCATATGGTGATAAACGGTGATAAAAAAAATATGTCAAACGGATTGTGCGAGGCAAGATACATAGCCTCAAAAATTAAGGAGCTTATCGGAAAAATATATTTTGACGGGCAAAAGTATGTCACCATAAGCTACAAGGACATAACCGTTTTAACCCGTTCGGTAACGGGCGCGGCGGCAGATTTTACACAGGCGTTTGAGGAGGCGGGAATACCGCTGTTTATCGAAACGGACGATTATTTCAAAAGGCGGGAAATAAGCGCAGTTTTGGCGCTTTTGTCGGTTATTGCAAATCATAAGCAGGATATTCCTTTAATTGAGGTTATGCGCTCGCCCATGTTTGGATTTTCCTATGATGAGCTTGCAAAAATACGCATTGAATTCGGCGTATATAAAAGCGGCAAAGAAACGTATAAGCGCAGATATTTTTATGACTGTGTAAGGGCTTGTGCAAAAGATGAGGGCGATGTGGGCAGAAAATGCGCCGCGTTGGTATCCTCCCTTGAACGGTGGCGTGATTTTGTGCGCAAGCGAAAGGTAAGCGAGCTGATATGGACAATATATGAAGAAACCGCATTTTATGATTTTTTGGGTGCACTGGAGGGCGGCGAGCAGGCACAGGCAAATTTAAGGCTGCTTTATGAGCGGGCAAGAGCCTTTGAAGCCGAGCAGAGCGGAGGACTGTTTGCATTTATAAATTATATTGAGCGAATAAGAGAAAGCGGAGCGGAGCAAAGCCCGGAGGGCAAGAGCGGTGCGGACTGCGTTACCATGACAACCTCCCACAAAAGCAAGGGACTGGAATATCCCATTGTATTTCTTGCGGGAGCAGGGAAAGGCATACGCTCTGTGCAGAGATTTACGCCGGTGCAGATGCATAAGGATTTGGGAATAGGGCTTGCCTACCACAGTAAGGACCCGGACTGCTTTGAGCAGACTTTTTGCTGGAATTATATCCGCGAAACAAAGAAAAATGAGGGTATTTCCGAAATAATGCGGCTTTTGTATGTGGCTTTGACCCGTCCTAAGTATAAGCTTTATGTTACCGCCGCGGTGGATGAGAGCAAAGAGTGTAAAAGCGATGTTTTTGTGGATGAAAGATATATAAGGGAGTCAAACGGTATATATTTATGGATGAAGCCGGCTGTGGAAAGGTCAAAATACTGGAAATATACGGAATATGAATATATTGACGAGAAAACGGAAGCCGAGCAGGAGGAAGAAAAAGCCCAAGGGGAGTATACCTTGGAGGAATACGAAAAGCTCCGCACCGAGGTGGACGTGCTTTTGAGCCGCCGCTATAAATATGAAAGCATAAGCATGATACCATCAAGGACTACTGCTACGGAATTAAAAAAGCTGCGGCAGGAGGAGGACGCGGACAATCTTTTGAGCAGAAGTCGGTCGGGAAAGGGTATGAAGCGGCGCGAATTTAATCTGACCGAAGCGCCGGAATTTGCAGATACCAAAATCAGCGCCGCAAGAGTAGGTACGGTGTATCATCAGATTATGGCAAATATAGACCTTGACAAAATGAAAAATTCTGCTACAATAGAAAGTGTGGCAAGGGAAACGGAAAGGATTTTGTCCGAGGGCGGCGCAGACGCACAAGCAGCCGACAAGGCGGGCGCAAAAATGGCGGAGGATATATGCAATTTCTTCAATTCGGATATAGGAAAGCAGCTTACCGCATCGGGCGAGGTAAACCGAGAAAAAAGCTTCCAGACCTATATCGACGCCGGAATATACAACAGCTCCTTAGGCAGTGAGGAAGCGTCGGAGAAAATAATGCTGCAGGGAATTATTGACTGTATGTTTACCGACAGTGAGGGCAGATGTATTCTGCTTGATTATAAGACCGACAAATGCAGTATGCGAAATTACATGGACGTGGTGGAACGCTACAGAATTCAGCTTGAGCTTTACAGCCTTGCGATAGAAAAAATTATGGGAATAAAAGTATATAAAAAATACCTCTATCTGTTTGATATATCAAAATGTGTGGAGGTGGAGTAGGGGGATATTATGCCGGAGACAATATATAAAAGCTACGGAAAGCCGAAAAAGAGCAGATTAAAGAAAATTCTTACGGTGGTATTGGTGATATGTGTGGTTTTTTTACTCGCCGTAGGTGTGTTGGGGATAATAAAAGGCTCGGACAGTGAGCAGAGAAGAAATGTTTCGGACGCGATTGCCGAAAATACTCAGCTAAAGAGCCGTATAAGCGAGCTTGAAGAACAGGTTGCACAACTGGAGGAGCAGGTGAACGCCCTTTCGGGCGAGCTGGCGGCAATTCCCACCCAAGTTCCCGAGGAGCCTGTGCCGCAAGAGCCGCAGGAGCAGTCACCGAGACAGCAATTTTAATAACCGGGTCATTGACCCGGTAATTTTTTGTCGAAATAAAAAAACAACATTTTTTATAAGTCTGTTGGAATTTATTGACATCAAATCTCAGATGTGATATAGTAAGAATATAGAAATACGTCGGACGGCAGCCTTATACGGCTTTTTGGCGTTTTAATGGACGGGAAATTAAGTTAAGCGGAGGAATGATGTATGGAAAAAGTTATAGGAGGGAAAGCCGAATATGCGCGCGGCAACACTTATTTCAAGCGACGCGGCGGAGGTATGATGTGCCCGACCAAGCTGCATTACCGCATGGCTGCGCGTCTGGTTAAAAATACGGGAGCAAGGCTGTATTTTCCGTTTTATCCTCTGGGACCGGAGGCGTCTATAGAAGAAACGCTTGCGTGGGTATATGATTTTTATGAACTGCTTTTAAAAAAGCACAGCTCCAAAAGCATTACGATTATAGGTGACAGCGCAGGTGCGGCATTGGCGGCGGCACTGTGCGCTCATACGGACGCGCAGCCCGCGGGACTGGTGCTGATTTCTCCGCCGGTAGGGATTGAAAAATGCAGCGACAAAATGCGCAGTCTTGAAAAGATAGACCTTATGCTTTCCGTAAAAGCAACGGAGATAATAAAAAAGCATTGGCTTAAGAATGCTTCCTTTGACGGTGCTGATTTTAATACCCTTGAAACTGATTACAGCCGCTTTGCGCCGATTTTGATGTATTACGGAACCAATGAGATTTTTTATGCCCATATAGATGAGCTTATAGATAAAATCAAAGCCGGCGGCGCGGCTTTTGAGGTGCATGAGGGCAGAGGGCTTTGTCATGACTGGGTGCTTATAGGAATAATTCCCGAAAGTCGTGAAGCAACGGAAAGAATATGCAGATTTATTAAAAATGCCGATATATAAATGCAATAAAAGAGCCGTCCGAAAACGAACGGCTTTTTTGGCGACCCGGATGAGGCTCGAACTCACGACCTCCAGCGTGACAGGCTGGCGTTCTAACCAACTGAACTACCGGGCCAAATGACAAGAACTATTATAGCATAAATATTTGGTATTGTCAATAGCAAAATCGAAAAAAATCGAAAAAATTTATTAAAATTTATTACTTATGAAACCGCCGCCATTGCATGGGCGAACAGCCGAGCTGACGCTTAAACGCCTTGCTGAAAACCGGCATATCCGTGTATCCGACGCTTTGGGCAGCTTCGGTGATTGAAATGCCGGTGTTTTTCAGATAATGGGCGGCGGTATTGATTTTAAGCGAAATAATATACTGCTGCGGCGAGGTATTTTTATACAGCTTAAAAAGCCTGGTGAGATAGCTGCGGTTTATGCCTATGTATTCGGCAACGTCTGTTACCGTAAGCTTTTCATGAACATTTATTTTAATGAAGCTTTCAGCCTTGCTGACGTATTCCTGCCCCGGGTCGGAGCTGTCTGTGCCGTTAGCGTTTGCCGTAAGCGCGGCAATGAGAGCCCACAGCTTTTGCATAAGCTCCTCAAAACGCATATCGCCGCCCTGCAATATATCAAGCAGAGCCGTACCGGCAGGAAAGTTATCCCTGTCATTATAAATGGGCGATGCTGAGGAGAGCCCTGCCGCTTTAAGTATTCCCGGAGCCATGCTTCCGTTAAATTCAAGCCAGCGGTACAGCCACGGATTGTTATCGTCCGCCTTATAATAGGTAAGCTGATTTGGCTCTATTAAAAACATCTGCCCTTTATGCAGTTTATATTCCCGGTCATTGCACTTAAAGTAGCCCTCGCCGCTGTAAATATAGTGCAGCAGATAATTCCTGCGTACATACGGACCGAAAGCATGACCGCTTTGACATTGTTCCTCGCCGTATTCAACGGGATAAATATCCGTAGGAACAAGCCGCGTGTACGGGAAATAACAGCTTTTTTGATTTGACATATTTATTCACCCCCATATATAATATCACATTTTGACCACTATTGTCAACATTATGATATTTATTTTAAGTATTAAATATGCTATTATATCTGTGTAGAAAATAAAAAAGGAGAGCCTGAAATGATTATACAAAACGGCAAAACAATTCATCTTCAAGGCAGGGATATAAGCTATGTCATGTTTGAGCATGAGCATGGAGACCTGCTGCATTTTTACTTCGGAAAAAAGCTCGGTGACAGTGATTTTTCAACATTTATGAGCGAATGGAGCGATTACGACAGTGATATGTACCTGGACAATCTGCCCCAGGAATATCCTTCCTGCGGTCACAGTGACCTGAGAATGCCCGCATATGAGGTCGAAAATCAATACGGCAACTGCATCTCTCAGCTAAAGGTTGAGGAATTTATTGTTCATAAGGGCGAAACCGCACAGGTTGACGGTATGCCGTATCTTATGAAAGGGGACAAAAACGCCGATACTTTGGAAGCGGTGCTTTCGGATAAAACAATAGGTCTTGAGGTACGGCTGTTTTATACGGTTTTTGATGAGTATAACATAATAGCAAGGAATGCGGTTATAATCAATCGTTCCGACAAGCCCATGAAGCTTACAAGAGCATATTCGGCAAGCTTCGATGTGTATAAGGACGATTATGAGCTGATAACCCTTCCCGGTTTGTGGGCAAACGAGCGTAATCTCGTAAAAACACCGTTGATGTGGGGGAACATAGTTGAGGCTGAAAACGGGCGTGAGTCGTCACATCAGCTAAATCCCTTTGCAATGCTTGCAAAGAAGGGCTGCAACGAGGAATACGGTGAGGTTTACGGTCTGTCGCTTATATACAGCGGCAATCACTCCACAGCCGCCAAATGCGAGCAGCGCGAGGAAATAAGAATTATGCAGGGAATAAATCCCCACGGCTTTGAAAAGGTTCTTTCACCCGGAGAATCCTTCTGCACACCCCAGTGTGTTTTGTGCTATTCGGACGAGGGCTTTGGGAAGCTTTCTCATGAATATCATAATTTGTACATGAACAATCTTATGCGCAGTAAATTCGTGCATGAGGACAGACCCATACTTATAAATAACTGGGAAGGTACATATTTTGACTTCAATGAAGACAGACTTCTTGCCATTGCGAAAAAAGCAAAGGAGGCGGGAGCGGAGCTGTTTGTGCTTGATGACGGTTGGTTCGGAAAGCGCGATAATGACGATTGCAGTCTCGGTGACTGGGTTGTAAACGAAAAAAAGCTTCCCTCCGGAATAAAGGGCCTTGCAGAGAAAATAAACGAGCTTGGAATGAAATTCGGTTTGTGGTTTGAGCCGGAGATGATAAGCCCCGACTCGGATTTGTACCGCGCTCATCCCGACTGGGCGATTCAGGTGCCTCAAAGAAAGCCTGTGCTTGGCAGAAATCAGCTTATTTTAGACTTGACAAGGGATGAGGTGTGCGAGTATGTAATAGAGGCGGTATGCTCCGTACTTCGCGACGCGAATATAGAATATGTAAAGTGGGACTTTAACAGACCTATGGCGGATATGCCCCGTCCCGGCTTTAACCATGATTATGTCCTGGGCTTTTATAAGGTAATGGGCGCAATAACCGAAGCATTCCCGAATGTTCTGTTCGAGGGCTGCTGCGGCGGAGGAGGAAGATTTGATCCGGGTGTGCTTGCATATATGCCCCAAATTTGGACAAGTGATAATTCCGACGCTGTGGCAAGAATGAAAATCCAGTACGGCACATCAATGTGCTATCCGGTGTCCTCGATGGGCTGTCATGTAACTGCGGTGCCCAACCACCAGAACGGCAGAGTAACCTCCCTTAAAACAAGGGCCGAAACCGCCTATATGGGTACATTCGGTTATGAACTTGATATTACAAAATCAAGCGATGAGGAGTTTGAGCAGATTAAGAGCCAGATTGAATTTGACAAAAAAATCCGCGCTCTGGTGCGCGAGGGCGATTTCTACAGACTGCAAAATCCCTTTGAAGGCAATTTCTGCAGTTGGGAGGTGGCCGCAAAGGATAAGAGCAGGGCGATACTGTACGCCGCAAAAATTCTTGCGGTTGCGGGCAGCTCAAGAAACGTTGAAACCGTAAAGCTTAAAGGCTTGGATCCCGAAAAACAATACAGAGAAGTCCAAAGCGGCGAGGTGTTTGACGGTGCGTATCTTATGAACAGAGGAAAGCGTATCAATTACGATATGCACGACTTTGCGACGGTAATTATGGAGTTTGAGGAAATATAACCCATAAAATATAGACAAAAACAGCTTTCTGTGATAGTATCAAATCATAGAAGGCTGTTTTATTGTGTCAGAATATATAATAAATTCTATATATATGGTGCAATATATTCTTGAAAGGAAGTTGATGCATTATGGAAACAAGAATTATAACAAAGGAAACCGAGAGATTATTTGAAAGGCATCTTTTTGAAGCGGAACGAAGCAGCAGCACCATAGAAAAATATATGCGTGATATTCGCTTTTTTAAAGATTGGCTCGGAGAGCGCGGTATAGATAAGGCGGCAGTGTTGGAATATAAGCACAGGCTTTGCGAAAAATACGCACCCAAAAGTGTAAATTCGATATTGTCATCATTAAATGCATTATTTGTATTTATGGATTGGCACGAGTTGAAGGTCAAAACCTTAAAAATCCAAAGACAGATATTTGCAGACACAGACAAAGAACTTACAAAGTCTGAATATGAAAGACTGCTCACAGCGGCAAAAAACAAGAAGAACGAACGTTTATATTATTTAATGCAGACCATAGCAAGTACGGGTATACGAATTTCCGAACTAAAATATGTAACCTGTGAAGCGGTAAAAATCGGGCAGGCAGTTATAAGCTGCAAAGGCAAAATGCGGGTAGTTTTTCTGCCCAAACAGCTGTGTAAGCTGCTTAAAGGCTATATTAAACGCCAAAACATAGAACGCGGCGCTGTCTTTGTTTCCCGGAATAAAAGACCCCTTGACCGTTCGCATATATGGCGAATGATGAAATCCCTGTGCGAAGCGGCGGGAGTTTCGGCAAAAAAGGTATTTCCCCATAATTTAAGACATCTTTTTGCCAGAGCCTTTTATTCCGCGTCAAAGGACATTGTGCGTCTTGCGGATATTTTGGGACATTCGAGTATTAACACCACGCGCATATATACAATGGAAACGGGAGAGGTGCATCGCAGGCAAATTCAAAGACTGGGTCTGCTGAGATGTTGAAAATAAAAAATCACATAATTCAAATTATGTGATTAAAAATTTATAAATACATATGTTTTATGTCTGTATTATAGCATTAAAAACATTATTTGTCAATATGTTTTTTCGAAAAATTGTTGTTTTGTCATAATTAAGGCATGGTTATAAGACCGATGAATGTATTTTTTTGCATCGGTCTGATTTGTTGTACTGTTTTTTGCTGTTTTTTCTTAATATTATGATATTTGCCATCATGGCAATCGATACGGCGTGTAAGAAACAAGCCTAAAATACAACATAATTTGAATTATGAGGAATATTGCTTGCTATTTGACAAAGTAAGAACGAAAAAACAGAAAGTCTGAATACTTAACCAAAATGTACCGGGCTTTCGGAGAGGGTGAAGTTAATGGAGGAACTTGAAACGATAATACTTGTCGCGGCGGTGATTTTGCTGTTGTTTATATTTGCCGCGGCGTTGTATATAAGAATAATACGTCCATTTATCGAAACAAGGGCATACATAAAAATGGAGATGTCCCGTGCACCGCGAAGCGAATATAAATATTGGCGGCATGAACTTGTAAGACTCTATGTTTACCATATACCGATATTCGGGTGGCTGATTGTGAGATTGATAAAATAATGAACAAATGCGATACCAAAAAAACTCAGGAAAAATAAATGCAAAGTCGAAAAATGGCGGCGGAAAGGGGCAGCCTGTGACGGAAATACTTATGCTTATACTTGCCCCTCGTTCGCCGCCTTTGTCTAAAGTTATTATCTTATAAATTGCCGTATGTTCATATAACAAATAACCTAATGCGGTTTATGATTGCTTGCTCTCGGCCGTTTTTTCTTTTTCGGAACTGCCGCCCAGTAGGTGATTGCGGTGCATGAGAGCAGCATTCCCGAAAACATTATGATGTTCTGTGCCTTTTGTGCGGGTGAAAACGGCTGCCTGTTTTTACCGCCGCCGCGGGATTGCTCGGCATTGCCGTTGCTGTCCTGATCGCTGCCGCGGAATTGCTTGACGTTGCTGCCTTGACCCTCACTATGATAATTACCGCCTTTTTCCGCGCTGTCCGAAACTGCGGGACGGGCAGAGCCGGTAAAGGGCATGGACAGCCAGCGCACCTCGCTTGAATTTAATACGCCGTATATGCCTGCACACAACACTATAACCGATGCTGCCGCTGCGGCAACACAGGGGAGCGGTCTGCGGCATATGTGCAGACCCAGGTGAACACCTAAAAGAATAACCGACAATCCTCCCACAAACATATGAATTTGCTTGAACAGGACATTATCCGAGGATATTGAGGTCAATATCGTGTGGGATATAAGAATACCACTTACACCGATGGCAATAAAGCAAAGAATAAGCAAAATATCTGCAATAAAGCCGATTTTTACGGCGGCAGGAAGCCGGGCAAAGCTTTTGCCCATGGCTGATGCAATCTTTAAATTGATGGCAATATGTACAATCATAAGCACAAGCAGTATAATTCCTGCGATTTCATGGTACTGCATACCGAACAGCTGCTTGGAAAACAGCGTAAGGACTGTTAAAAGCATTACAATATCCAATATAACCTTAAATCTACGTTTCATGTAAAATCCCTCCGTAATTTGTTTAATAAATATATTTTACCGCTTCTTCCTTAAAACAATCTTAAAAATAAAAGCTTTTTTCCGAAATAAAATTTTTGTAATATTTCTTGTATTATGCACAGATTTGTGATATACTTTATATAAAAAGTATGACGGAAAGGGACGCAAATGAAAATAATAATATCCCCGGCAAAGAAAATGATGTATGAGGATACCTTAGACTGCAAGCAACTGCCCGTATTTTTGGAAAAAACGGAAATGCTGATGAGGTATTTAAAGGGTCGTAGCTATGAAGAACTTAAAAAGCTGCTTTGCTGCAATGATGAAATTGCAACAACAAATTATGAGCGCTATTTGAAAATGGATTTGCGCCGCAATCTAACCCCGGCAATATTATCCTATGACGGAATACAGTATAAATATATGGCTCCGCAGGTGTTTGAGGACAGCTATTTTGATTATATAGAAAAGAATCTGCGGATTTTATCGGGGTTTTACGGTGTTTTAAAACCCTTTGACGGAATTGTACCATACAGACTTGAGATGCAGGCGAAGCTTAAGACGGATTTTTGCAAAAATCTGTATGATTTCTGGGGTGCGGATATTTACGAAGAAGTTAAAGACGGACTGATATTAAATCTTGCCTCCGAGGAATATGCAAAAACTGTGCGCAGATACCTTGAGCCGGATGTGGAATTTACGGACTGTGTTTTCGGTGAATATGAAAACGGCAGAGTCAGGGAAAAGGGCGTATATGTTAAAATGGCTCGGGGAGAAATGGTTAGATTTATGGCGGAGAACAATATCTGTGATATTGATGAAATAAAAGCTTTTAACCGACTGGGCTTTTCATATTGTGACAGCCTGTCGGAAGAAAACAAGCTTGTATTTTTAAAAGAACCAAAACGGAAAGGAGAATAAAAAATGCTTGAAGCGGGAGTGAAAGCACCGGAAATTGTTTTAAATGACAAGGACGGACAAGAGGTAAGACTGAGTGATTTTAAGGGGAGTAAGGTTGTTGTGTATTTTTATCCCAGGGACAATACGCCGGGATGTACACGTCAGGCGTGTGCGTTTCGGGATTCCTTTGAGGAGTACAAAAAACTCGGCATACCGGTTATCGGAATAAGCAAGGACAGTGAGGCTTCCCACGGGAGATTTGCTTCAAAGAATGAACTGCCCTTTATACTGCTTGCCGACCCGGAGCTTAGCGCCATTAAGGCGTATGACGTATGGCAGGAAAAGAAGATGTACGGAAAGGTGTCCATGGGAGTTGTGAGAACAACATATTTAATAGATGAGGACGGAGTAATAGAAAAGGTGTGGAAAAAGGCAAAGCCCGATACCAACGCAGCGGAAATATTGGAGTACCTCGGATAAAAAAATTACCGCAGTCTGTGCATAGACTGCGGTGATTTTTTTAGTTTTCTCTGTCCCAGGCTTCCTTGTAAAATTCAACATAATTGCGGTTGTTTTCCTGGATTGCGGCTATTGCCGTTCTCGGATGCCTGTTTAAAAAGCCCGTAATCATGTAGGGTATGTCATAACCCCATACAAGACCGTTATCCTTTAAAGGAACCATATAGTCCTGTACAAATTTAAGGGCGTATATGAGGCGGTACTTCGGGTTTTTCAAAAAGCTCAAAAGCGCTTCAAGCGCACAGTTGCCGGCACCTCTGCCCATACCCATCATTGTCGCGTCAAGATAGCTTACGCCTGCCGCAGTCGCTTCTATGGTATTGGCGAATGCAAGCTGCTGATTGTTGTGTGCGTGGACTCCTATTGCTTTGCCGTATTTTTCACCGACTGCAAGATATTTCTTTGAAAGAGCACGTATCTGTTCGGGATAAAGCGAGCCGTAGCTGTCAACCAGGTATATAATATCAACGTTTGTCTGACCGAGCATATCAAGAGCCTGATCCAAATCCTCTGTTCGCACGGTTGCAACAGCCATTATGTTTACGCTTGTTTCATAGCCCTTGGCATGACATTCCTCAATCATTTCGATTGCTGCGGGAATTTGATGAATGTAGGTTGCAACCCTTATCAAATCCACAACGCTCTCAGATCTATCGGGAATATCAGACATTTCCGTTCTTCCCACGTCTGCCATGACGGCAATTTTCATGTCGGATTCGTTGTTGCCGACAATATCTCTTATGGACTGCTCATCGCAGAATTTCCATTTGCCGTATTGAGCGGGGTCGAAAAGCTCCTTGGAGGCTTTATAGCCGAACTCCATGTAATCGACTCCTGCTTTGATGTTTGCCTGATAAAGCTCCTTTACAAATTCGTCCTCGAAGTAAAAGTTATTTACCAGTCCGCCGTCTCTTAATGTCGCGTCTACAACCTTTATATCAGGGCGAAACGACATTAAATTTCCTTTTGTTTCCATATTCATGTTCCTCCTCTACCGTATTACTATATTACATTGCCGCATATAACATGAAACTATGCAGCGTATATATACTAACATATTTTGCGCAAAATGTCAAATAAAAAGTTGCACAAAATAGGTATTGACAAAATTACCGTAAATGTGGTATACTGTAATAAATCCGCAGGGATGGATAAGATGAGCTTGAACAGAACAGATGAGTAAAAGGTTTATATGAAGGGTATTGCACCCTTTTGTTTGTGTCTGTCAAGCAGACATTTTTTTGTTGTAAGGAGGTGCGGTATGGATATTTCAAGGCTTAAAGCGGAGGGATTTTGCACTCCTCCGGAACATACGGGCTTTTTTGCAAAGGAGCTGTTTAAGGACGGCGGAAAAATCCGTGACGGAGCGGCAGCGTATATTGAGCCGGGCGGGGGACTGCCCGAAAATCATACCCATGACTATAATCATATTTTTATAGTAGTTAAAGGAACAATAAATGTGACGGTCGGAGCGCAGGAAAAGACGGTATCGGAAAATGAGTCCTTGTTTGTAAAGGGAGAAATACCTCATTCGATACATAACCGAAGCAATGAAACGGCACAGGTGATAGGGATAACAACGGTGAACGACAATGACTGATTATTCAATGTTTATGCCCGGCTATTCGATAGGCGGCAGAGTTTATGAAAAAATACCGCAGATATGCGCACCCTACGGTAAAACCGCGGTGGTGATAGGCGGTAAAAAGGCAATGGCGGCGGCAAAATCCGCCCTTGAAGCCGGAATTGACGGAACGGATATAAAAATTACCGCATATAAATGGTTTGGCGGAGAATGCAGCTATGAAAATGTGGACAAAAATGCGGCAGATGAGGATATACGGGCGGCGGATATGATTTTTGCTGTGGGCGGCGGAAAGGCAACGGATACTGCGAAATGCGTTGGCGAAAGGCTTAACAAGCCGGTATTTTCTTTCCCCACCATAGCGTCAAACTGTGCCTGCTGCACAAGCGTTTCAATAATGTATGATTCCGAGTCGGTATTCTTGGAGCCGCATTTCTTTGAAAGACCGCCGGTACACGCCTTTGTCAATACACAGATTATTGCCCAAAGCCCGTCAAAGTATCTTTGGGCCGGAATGGGTGATACCTATGCAAAGCATTTTGAGGCATATGTTTCATCAAGGGGCGAGGAGACGGAGCATTTTATTGCTTTGGGCGTTGAAGCGTCGGGAATGTGTGTAAAGCCGATTTTGCGCTGGGGCAAAAAGGCTTTGGAGGATAACCGCCAAAAAAGAAACTCCTATGAGCTTGAACAGGTAATTCTCGCGATATGCATAACAACGGGAATTGTTTCAGTGCTGCTTACAAGAGATCATACTCCCGATTATAACAGCGGTATCGCTCATGCGGTGTTCTATGCTCTTACAAGCTTTGAGGAGATTGAAAAAAATCATCTTCATGGCGAGGTTGTGGCTTTCGGAGTGCTGATGCTGCTGCTTTGCGATAAGGATTATGAAGCCTTTGAGCGGATTTACAGCTTTAACAAAAGCGTTGGACTGCCGGTATCGGTTGAGGATATAGGCATAAGCGCGGATGAATTTAGGGGACTTTTTGACACAATACCCAATATGTCCGATGTAAGACATTATCCGTATAAAATAAGCGCCGAAATGCTTAATGAAGCGCTTGATTATTTAAATAAATTCAATGAAGGGAAGGTTTGTTTATGAACAAGAAAGTAAAATGCATGGCTGCGGTGCTTGCAGCCATAACCATGGGAGGACTTATGGCGTCATGCTCCGGCACGACAAATAATGCCGGTGAGAGCGCCGGCACAGAAAAAAAGGAAAAGATCGCCGTTATTCAGCTTGTGGAAAACGGAGCCTTTAACGATATGCGCGACGGCTTTATTGCCGGTATGAAGGAGGACGGCTATACCGATGATAATTTTCAACTCTATAATGCCAACGGCGACCAGTCGACCCTGGCAACTATAGTTCAGGATGCAATAACAGCCAAGTCAGACCTAATTGTAACAGTGGCAACCCCGGCAACTGCGGCGGTCGTTGCGGCGGATACCGATATTCCGAATGTGTTTATAGCGGTTTCCGACCCAATAGGCAACAGTATAATTTCCGATTGGGATGTAATAGACCATAACTCTACCGGTACATCAAACCCCGTTCCGGCGGATAAAATATTTGAGCTTGCAGATCAGCTCACTCCCGGATATACCAAGGTGGGAATGATGTGCAATCCTGCTGAAAAGAACGCGGTAAGCACCTGCAAGGCGGCTGCCGAGTATCTCGATTCTAAAAATATCGAATATATTCAAAAGGATGTAACATCACCGGCTACCGATGCGCTTACGGCGGTTGCGGCACTTATTGAGGCAAAGGTTGATATAATCTTTATCCCCAACGATTCAAGTCTGCAAAGCTATATGGAAAGCATTTCGGGCGCTGCCACCGATGCGGGTATACCTACCTACGGAAGCTCGTCCGTAATGCCGTCAACAGGCGCATTGGGTGCAGTTGCTATAAGCGATTTCAATATCGGAAAGAAAACCGCCGAAATGGCAAAGCAGCTCTTTGCCGGAGAGGATATAAAGAATATTCCGTCTGTAGCGGTAGAGGCTGACGAAACCTCGATAAATTACACAACAGCCGAAAAGCTCGGCATTACCGTTCCCAACACGGTACAGGTTGATATTAAGTATTGATTTCGGAGGAAACTGATTATGTCATTAGTGCTTGGCGCGCTTCAGATAGGCTTTATACTGGGAATGCTGGCAATAGGAATTTATATATCCTTCAGAATACTTAATGTTCCCGACCTTACGGCAGAGGGGAGTTATACCCTCGGACTGGTTACGTCAGCGGTTATTACGGTTGGAGGACATCCGTATTTGGGGATTTTGGGCGCGTTTGGTGCCGGAGTTCTGGCAGGTGCGGTAACGGGATTTTTATCCACAAAGCTCAAAATCGCACCGATACTTGCCGGAATTATTACGGCAAGCGGACTGTATACCATAAATCTGATGATTATGGGCGGTGATCCTGTTATATCGCTGTTTGACTGCCCGACGGTATACAGAAGTGCGTATGCAGTTTTGCCGATGCTTTCAAAGGATGTGGTAAAGGTGATTGTGAGCCTTGCCTTTTCAGTGGTGTGCTGTGTTCTTGTTATCATGTTTTTTAAAACCGGAATAGGACTTTCTGTAAGAGCCGTAGGAGATAACGAGGACATGGTAAGGGCATCTTCCATAAACGCCGACAGGGCAAAGCTTATGGGACTGTCGCTTTCAAACGGGCTTATCTCTTTATGCGGCGGCGTGTATGCCCAATACATAGGCACAGCGGATGTAAATGCGGGAGCGGGAATGCTTATTGTCGGTCTTGCTTCAGTTATAATAGGCGAGATGATAATGCAAAAAAGAAATATTGTGATAGGAATTATAAGTGCGGTTGTCGGCTCGGTAGGCTACAGAGCGGTTATAACCCTTGTAACAAGCTTTCACTTTCTGCCCTCATACGCCACAAAGCTTGTGTCGGCAGTCATAGTGGCTGCGGCACTTGCCGTTCCTGCCGTTAAGGACGGCGCGGTACTTTTAAGGCGCAAGGCATCGGAGGATATGTAACATGCTTAAAATAACAGATTTATCAAAAACCTTCGCGCCGGGAACGCCGAATGAGCACAAAGCCATAGATAAGCTGTCCCTTAAGCTTGACGAGGGCGAGTTTGTGACCATTGTAGGCTCAAACGGTGCGGGAAAATCCACGCTGTTTAATGCGATATGCGGCACATTTTATCCCGACAAGGGAGCAATAGAGCTTGACGGCAAAAACATAACAGCCATGGCAGAGCATAAAAGAGCAAAGCTCATAGGCAGAGTATTTCAGGACCCCATGAAGGGGACTGCTCCGAATCTTACCATTGAGGAAAATATTGCCCTGGCGTATTCAAGACGCAGGGGCTTCGGACTCACTCCGGCAATAAAGGCGGGGGACAGGCGGCTGTTTAGAGATATGCTTGCATCCTTTGATATGGGGCTTGAGGACAGAATGAAAACCAAGGTGGGACTGCTCTCGGGCGGTCAGCGGCAGGTGGTTACGATGCTTATGTGTACCATTGTGCCGCCGAAGCTTTTGCTTTTGGATGAGCATACCGCCGCATTGGATCCGGCGACCTCAAAAAAAATTATGGATATAACAAACGAGGTGGTAAAGAAGCATAAGCTTACCACAATGATGATAACCCACAATATGAAGTCGGCTTTAAAAACCGGAACAAGAACGATAATGATGGATTCGGGAAATATAATTCTTGATGTTTCCGGCGAGGAAAGAGATAAAATGACCTTAAATGATCTGTTGGAGATGTATTCCAAAAAAAGCTCCAAAACCCTTGATAACGACCGTATGCTTTTAAACTGAGTAACACAAATAAAAGACGGGCATATTATACCATAAGAATTATTTGAATTGGAGATGGTATAATGCAGGTCACAATTGCATTGCTGCTGACAATCTTGGCAGGGCTTGCCACCGGTGTCGGCAGTGTGATGGCGCTGTTTGCCAAGCGGAGCAGTACAAAGTTTTTGGCTGCGTCACTGGGATTTAGCGCCGGGGTTATGCTCTACGTTTCGATGGTGGAGATATTCCAAAAAGCCAAGAATTATCTTGCTGTCGGAGCGGGCGAAAAATTAGGCTGTACTATAGCGGCGGCGGCATTTTTTGCGGGTATTTTATTTATCGGGCTTATAGATTACCTTGTGCCCTCGGCGGAGGGGGATATAGGAAATCTCGGCGAACATGACAAAAACAAAAATACACTGGAGAGAATGGGAATTTTGACGGCACTGGCAATAGGCATACATAATTTCCCGGAGGGTCTTGCGACCTTTACCTCGGCGCTTAAGGAGCCGCATTTGGGAATTGCCATAGCCACAGCCATAGCGATACATAATATCCCCGAGGGAATAGCCACCTCAATCCCGATTTATTATTCAACCGGCAGCCGCAAAAAGAGCTTTCTGGTATCCTTTTTTTCGGGAATAACGGAGCCTTTGGGCGCGGTCATAGGTTATTTGATATTAAGACCGTTCTTTAATGATACGGTATTCGGGATATTATTCGGATTTATAGCGGGAATAATGGTATTTATATCCATTGAGGAGCTTTTGCCGATGGCAAGGGAGTACGAAAAGAGCCGCGTAACCATAATAGGCTGCGTAAGCGGCATGGCGGTGATGGCAGTAAGTCTTTTGCTGTTTATGTGAAAAATCAATGCTCTGCAAAAAAAATGCGGAGCATTTTTTTGTATTGCTGTTGCAAAAACGGGGCAGATATGATATAATTCGGAGTATATAGTAGCGGCGGGAGGACAAATTATGAAGCTTACATTTTTAACGAATTATTTGACGCATCATCAGATTCCGTTGGCTGAGGAATTTTACAAAAAACTCGGTAATGATTACACATTGATAGTAACAGAGCCGATGGAGCAGGAACGCTTGAAGCTTGGATATAAAGATATGACTGATAATTATCCGTTTGTTATAAAGGCATATGAAAATATACAAGAGGTATATCGAATTGCCGAAGAAAGTGATATTGTAATATATGGTTCTGCACCGGATAAATTTGTGATAGACAGAATGAAAAAACAAAAGCTTACATTTAAATACAGTGAAAGGATAAATAAGAGAGATATGACGCTGCCGCGGCGTGCTCGATCAAGAGTGGGAATTTACAGACATTACGGAAAATTCTTAAAATATCCGTTTTATATTCTCTGTGCAAGCGCATACACGTCTGCAGATGTAAGCAAACATTGGGATTTTGAAGAAAGATGCTATAAATGGGGTTACTTTACCGAAACTTTAAAATATGATAATATTGATGCTCTTATAAAACAAAAAAAAACCTACTCAATTTTATGGGCGGGAAGGATAATAGACTGGAAGCATCCTGAAGCGGCTGTTAATCTCGCGGTACGGCTAAGAGATGCAGGATATAAATTTACACTGAATATCATAGGAACCGGCGAGGCTGAAAATAAAATTAAAAATATGATACGAGATGAAAATTTACAGGATGCAGTACATATGACGGGAGCAATGAGCCCGGAAAATGTAAGAGAATACATGGAAAAATCGGAAATATTTATATTTACATCGAATTTTCAAGAGGGCTGGGGCGCTGTTTTGAACGAAGCAATGAACAGCGGGTGCGCTTGCGTTGCAAGTCACGCGATAGGCGCTGTACCGTTTTTAATAAAAAACGGTGAAAACGGTATTATTTATAAAAACGGCTGCATGGATGATTTGTCGGCAAAGGTAATGAAGCTGCTTGACGACCGGGAGCTTTGCCGAAAGATTGGACGAAATGCGTATAGTACAATAGTGGATATGTGGAATCCGAAAGAAGCGGCACAACGATTTTTAGAACTAAGTCAAGATATTCTTAAAGGGAAGAAAGCGGGATTTTGCGATGGTCTGTGCAGCTTGGCGGAAGTGATGGACAATGATTGGTTTAACGCCTGATTGGCTGTAAAATAAGATTTAAAAGTTCTTTTAATGGAATATGATGACAGATGAAAATTTAAGAGATATAAAGAAAGGGGAAAATATGTCAAAGGTTTTTTTGGTAGGACATACGGGAAGTATTAACAGAGGGTGCGAGGCTATTATACGCTCAACGGTTTCACTTTTGAATAATGCCGGTGTTTATGATATATACATTATGTCATATGAAACAAAATATGACAGCAGACTGGGGATTGATAAGCTTGCGTTTTATTTGCCTTATAAAACACTTTCAAAATATTCTCCGAAGAGGATATTTTTAGGTATTTTAAAGAAGCTGGGGGCATATATGCCGATTGAAAGACTGCGCTTGAAACCGATGTTGGATATATTGGAAAAAGATGACATTGTGCTTGTTATAGGCGGCGATACATATTGTTATGGCAGACCGTTGAATTTATATGCCTGTATGAGGGCAGTGAAATCAAAAGGAGCGAAAATTATTTTATGGAGCTGTTCTATTGAGGATAAGCTTATTGATAAGGAAATGGTAAAAAACCTTGTTCAGTATGATTACATATTTCCCAGAGAGAAAATAACATATGACACGTTGTGCAAACATGGAATAAAAGAAGAAAAGCTTTTACAAATGTCAGATTCGGCATTTAATCTTGATATTCAAGCGGTTGAAGAATATAAAAACCTTGAGAATGCGGTGGGAATAAATATAAGTTCAATAGTTGTACAGAACACATTGGTCTATGAAGCCGTAAAAAAATTAATCAGTCATATAGTATCGGATTTAAATATGAAAGTAATACTTATACCTCATGTGTATGATAAAGGGGTTTGTGACGATAAGCTACTCCATGAGATAAAAGACGCATTTTGTCAAAACTTAAATGTTGACATTGTCGATAAGTTTTATAACTGTAAAGAACTGAAGTATATAATATCAAAATGCAAAATCTTTGTTGGAGCACGCACACACGCAACTATTGCGGCGTATTCCGAGTGCGTACCAACGTTGGTTTTGGGATATTCTGTTAAATCACGCGGAATTGCGGTGGATTTGTTTGGTACCGAATGCGGATATGCAATCATGTATGATTGTATTGAAAGTTCTGATGTACTTTGTGAGGCATTTGATAAAATTTTAAAAAATGAGAAAGAGATAACAAGAAAGCTTCAAGAAATAATGCCCGGATATAAACAAAAAGGAATTGAGGCTGCAAGCAGAATCGCTAAGATGAGCGGTACAAGCAAGGAACACCTATATTATAACAAGGATTCTTGTACAGGCTGCGGTGCGTGCGTATCGTCATGCCCAAAATCGTGTATAGAAATGAGTGATGATGAGCATGGATTTTTATATCCGAAAATAAATACTTCAAAATGTATTGAATGCGGCATATGTGCAAAGGTTTGCCCTCTGCGTGGTGACTTGGTGGTACAGAAAACGCAAAAAATATTGGCTGCTTATGCGACAGATGATAGTTTAAGAGCAAAATCTTCTTCAGGGGGGATTTTTGGGGTAATTGCCAAGGAGATTATAAATTCCGGCGGAGTGGTGTTTGGAGCTGTATTTGATGATGAGTTCAACGTTGTTCATAAGGATGCGGCAAATATGAAAGAGCTATCAGCAATGTATGGTTCAAAGTATGTGCAGAGTCATATCGGTAACTGTTTTAAAAGAGCGAAAGAATTACTTGAAAACAATACCACAGTTCTGTTTGTAGGAACACCATGCCAAATTGGAGGATTAAAGGCTTATTTGAAAAAAGATTATGATAATCTTATAACTATGGATTTTATATGTCACGGAGTTTCATCACCTAAAATATGGAAATTATACCGTCAATATACAGTAAATGAAGCGGGGGCACCTATAGAATCTGTTCAGTTCCGATCTAAAGAAGAAGGCTGGAGAGTTTACTCTATGTATATCAAATTTAAAAATGGCAAAATTCGCAGAAAAAATTGTATAAATGATGAGTATTTGATTGGTTTTATTCAGGGCACTTCTGTAAGGGAATCATGTAACAGCTGTGGATTTAAAGGAATAGACAGAGAAAGCGACATTACTGTAGGTGATTTTTGGGGGATAAATAATATCAGTGTTAAAAATGATTTTCTTGATGATAAGGGTGTGTCTTTGGTGGCGGTTCGCAGCACTAAAGCAAATATTCTGTTAGACAAAGTGAAAGACAAAATAGAATATACAGAGGTTACTGAGGAAGATGCATTTAGGGATAACTTATCGGCAATAAAATCGTTAAATGAAAATCCTGTAAGAGATGACTTCTTTAAAGCAGCAGATAGAGTTGGCTTTGATAAAGCTGTAAATAAATACTGCGGACGCGGAATTGCGGCAAGAATCAGAAGGCGGCTGAAGAGGTTGGGTTAGCTTGAAATAAAGAAAAGTATTGCGGAGAAACAATGGTATGAAAATCAATCAATTAAAAGCAGGTGTTATTTTATCCTATGCTACACAACTGGTACAGGTTTTATCGGGACTGTTGTATACACCTGTGATGATCAGGCTTTTAGGACAAAGTGAATATGGGTTATATCAGCTTGTGCACTCGGTTGTAGCATATCTCGGACTTCTGAGTTTTGGGTTTGGAGCGGGGTATGTTCGCTTTTATTCGAGATTTAAAGCGAAAAATGATGATGAAGGAATAGCGCGGCTGAATGGGATGTTTATAATAATATTTCTTGTAATTGCAGGTATATGTCTGCTTTGCGGGGGAGTAATGACCGCGAGAGCCGATGTTATTTTCGGGGATGGTTTAACAGAAACAGAACTTTCAAGAGCAAAGTGCTTAATGGCAATGATGGTTTTTAATATGTCATTATCATTTGTAAACAGCGTGTTTACAAGCAACATTACAGCACGCGAAAAGTTCTTTTTTCAGAGAATTGTGGAATTTTTACGCGCGCTGTTTAATCCGTTTCTTACGCTTCCGCTGTTGATTATAGGATTTGGCTCGGTCGGAATGGTGGCGGTCTCTACGTTTTTAACCATATTTGCCTTTGTGATGAATATGAGCTACTGTTTCAACAAGCTGAAAATAAAATTTTCTTTTAAGCATTTTGATTTTATGCTGATTAAGGAAATATGGGCATTTACGTTTTTTGTTTTTATAAATATGATAGTTGACCAAATTAACTGGAGCATCGATAAACTGTTGCTGGGCAGAATGATTGGTACGGCTGCTGTGGCGGTATATGGAGTGAGCGGACAGTTGAATAGTATGTATATTAACTTTTCAACCGCAGTATCCAGTGTATTTATTCCGAGAGTGAATATGCTTGTAGCGGATAAAAATGATAACGGTGAGCTTACCCGGCTTTTTACAAAGGTGGGAAGAGTTCAGTTCCTTGTGCTGGGACTTGCCGTTTCCGGGTATGTGCTGTTCGGAAAGGAGTTTATAGGCATATGGGCCGGAAATGGCTATGAGGAGTCATATCAGATAGGACTGTTTTTGATGCTGCCGGTTACTATTCCTCTTACACAAAATCTGGGTATCGAAATACAACGTGCAAAAAATATGCATAAAACAAGGTCGGTTGTGTATCTGCTTATAGCGGTGAGTAATATATTTATCAGTATACCGTGTATAAAGCTGTGGGGAATTAAGGGGGCTGCCATTGGAACGGCTTTGTCCCTTTTGGCGGGCAACGGACTGTTTATGAACATATATTATCACAAAAAAATAGGGTTAAATATTTTATATTTTTGGAAAGAAATATTAAAGCTGTTTCCTGCACTTGCGGCTGCGGTCGCAGCTGTGGTAGTGCTAAAGCACATACTTCCGACCCAAAATCCGCCGGTATTGTTTGGGGTAATGATACTTTATTGTATATGTTATACCGCGGCAATGTGGTTTTTGGGTATGAATGCTTCGGAAAAAGATATGCTTTCGGCTCCCATACTTAAGCTGTTAAAAAAAGCAGGGCTGAAAAGGTGAGACCTTAGGAAAGACCCATAAAAAATCAGCCCTGCGGCTGATTTTTTATCTGTAGTTTCTTTCCTTTACGGCCCTTTCGGCGCTTCGCCTTGCGTCACGCTTGGCGATGTCCTGTCGCTTGTCATAAAGCTTTTTGCCCTTGGCAACGCCCAAGGAAACCTTCACAAGCGAGCCCTTAAGGTATACCGACAAGGGAATAAGCGTCAGGCCGTCCTGCTTGATTTGACCTATAAGCTTTCGTATCTCCTTTTTATGCAGCAAAAGCTTGCGAACTCGTAAAGGGTCCTTGTTAAAAATATTTCCCTGCTCAAAGGGACTTATGTTCATGCCCTTTACGAATACCTCGCCGCCGTCTACGGAGGCATACGCGTCCGCTAAATTAACCTTTCCCTGTCTTACGGATTTGACCTCTGTGCCGAAAAGCTCAATTCCGCATTCTATTGTTTCGAGTATAAAATATTCGTGACGCGCTTTTTTGTTCTGCGCAATGACCTTGATATTTAAAGCCGGCATAGTTAATTCACCTCAAATTCAGAACGTTTTGAATTAGTTTAACACAAATAAGCGGGAATGTCAATCGTTACGATAAAAAAGATTTTATATTATTTTGAATTAGTACTTGATTTTTTCTGGTTTTTGCGGTACAATATAATTATATAAATATATATCAAGGAGGAATGTGTCAATGAGCAATATATCATTTGACTATTCTGGTGCACTTTCCTTTGTGGGTCAGCATGAGATAGATTATATGGCTGATGCGGTAAAGGATGCGCATGAGAAGCTTCATAATAAAACCGGCGCGGGCAACGACTTTGTCGGTTGGGTAAATCTGCCGACAGATTATGATAAAGAGGAGTTTGCCAGAATTAAAAAGGCTGCCGAGAAAATACGCTCGGATTCCGATGTTCTGGTTGTTATAGGTATCGGCGGTTCATATCTCGGTGCGAGGGCGGCTATAGAAATGCTTGCGCACTCATTTATGAATTCTCTTGATAAGGAGAAAAGAAACGGTCCCGCAATTTATTATGCGGGCAACAGCATAAGTTCGACATATCTTGCAGAGCTGCTTGAGGCTGTTGAGGGCAAGGACATTTCCGTAAACGTTATCTCGAAATCGGGAACAACCACAGAGCCTGCCATTGCTTTTAGAATTTTTAAAGAGCTTTTGGAAAAGAAGTACGGCAAGGAGGGCGCAAGAGAAAGAATTTACGCCACAACCGATAAAAAGCGCGGCGCTCTAAAGACACTTGCGGACGCAGAGGGTTATGAAACCTTTGTTATAAGCGATGATGTCGGCGGAAGATACTCGGTGCTTACGGCGGTGGGCTTATTGCCGATTGCCGCGGCGGGCATTGATATTGACGAGATGATGAAGGGCGCAAAGGACGGTCAGGACGAGTACAATAACGCAGACCTTGCAACAAATCCGTGCTATCAGTATGCGGCGGTAAGAAACGCTCTTTCAAGAAAGGGCAAAACCGTTGAAATGATGGTAAACTTTGAGCCGTGTCTGCACTACTTCGGCGAGTGGTGGAAGCAGCTCTACGGCGAAAGCGAGGGCAAGGACAATAAGGGTATTTTCCCGGCTGCGGGTGATTTCTCCACAGACCTGCACTCAATGGGTCAGTATATCCAGCAGGGACAAAGACTTTTGTTTGAAACGGCGCTCATTGTAGAAAAGCCGAGAAAGAATGTTGTAATAGAACAAACCGAGGACAATCTCGACGGACTGAACTTCCTTGCGGGCAAGGATTTGGATTTTGTAAACGAGATGGCGGCAAAGGGCGTAAAGCTTGCGCATATAGACGGCGGAGTGCCGAATTTGAAGGTTTCAATCCCCGAGCTTAACGCTTATTACTTCGGTAAGCTGGTATATTTCTTTGAAAAGGCATGCGGAATTTCGGGTTATATTTTAGGTGTAAACCCCTTTGATCAGCCCGGCGTTGAGTCATATAAGAAAAATATGTTCGCACTTTTGGGAAAGCCCGGCTATGAGGATCAGAAGGCGGCACTCGAAGAAAGACTTGGTAAATAAATTTTAAATAATATAAAGGAGGAAGATTAACATGGTTGAGCTTCTAATCGGAAAAAAGGGAACAGGTAAGACAAAGGCTCTTATCGAAAACGTAAACAGCGCGGCAACGGTTGCAAAGGGCAATGTTGTATTCATCAGTGATGATACAAGAAGAAATATGCACGAAATCCGTTCAAGCGTAAGAATGGCTGATACAAAGGATTTTGATATCAGAACCTACAACGAATTTTTGGGTTTCATAAGCGGTATCATAAGCCGTGACTATGACATCACAAACATTTTTATCGACGGTATTTTTAAGATCGTCGGTACAACCGAGCTTGACGGCTTTGAGGAGTTTTTGAGCAGACTTGAGGTTATAAGCAAGAGCCTGAATATTTCATTTGTTATATCGGTAAGCATAGACGCACAAACAGCTCCCGATTATATCAAAAATCTTGCGTAAGGCAATAAAGCTTTGGAGGTTTTGATTTAATGCAGTATCAAAGTACGAGGGACAAGAGTATCAAGGTGACGGCTGCCGAAGCGATTAAGCAGGGACTCAGCACCGAAGGCGGATTGTTTGTGCCGGACAGCTTTCCCTCAGTTAGTTTAGAGGAAATTGAAGAATTAGCTGATAAATCATATACTGAGCGCGCGTATTTCGTGCTCAGTAAATTCCTGACGGATTTTAGCGAAGAGGAGCTTCTCTATTGTATAAACAATGCATATACAAAGGAAAAGTTTGAAACAAACAGTATTGCTCCTCTGTATAAATTAAATGACAGTACATATGTTCTGGAGCTGTGGCACGGTCCTACCTGTGCATTTAAGGATATGGCGCTTCAGATACTTCCGTATCTGCTCACAACGTCAATGAAAAAGACGAACGAGAAGGACGAGGTTGTAATCCTCGTTGCCACCTCCGGCGATACGGGAAAGGCAGCCCTTGAGGGCTTTAAGGACGTTGAGGGAACAAGAATAATCGTATTCTATCCCAATAACGGAGTAAGCGAGATACAGAAGCTTCAGATGGTTACTCAGGAGGGAAACAATGTTTCCGTTGCCGCCGTAAATGGCAATTTTGACGATGCCCAAAACGGGGTAAAGAGGATATTTACAGACGGAGAATATGCAAAGCTTCTTGAGAAAAATCAATTTAAGCTTTCATCGGCAAACTCAATAAACTGGGGACGTCTTGTGCCGCAGATTGTATATTATTTCTCGGCATATGCGGATATGCTCAAAAACGGAGAAATCAAGCCCGGCGAGGAAATCAATGTTGTTGTTCCTACCGGTAATTTCGGAAATATTCTTGCGTCCTATTACGCAAAGAAGATGGGACTTCCCGTTAAGAAATTCATCTGCGCGTCAAATGAGAACAATGTGCTGACGGAGTTTATAGAAACCGGCATTTACAACAAAAACAGAGAGTTCCATACCACAATTTCGCCGTCAATGGATATTTTAATATCTTCAAACCTGGAAAGATTTTTGTTTGACCTTACGGGTGAGGATGACAAGGCGGTTTCAAAGTGGATGGAGGCGCTTAACCGTGACGGTGTATATGAAATTCCGGCAGATGTAAAGGGTAAGCTGACTTCAATGTTTGCGGCAGGTTGCTGTGATGATAAGGAAACAATGGCGGCAATAAAGGACTGTGCCGAAAAGTATGATTATGTAATCGATACACATACTGCGGTTGCAAAAGCGGTATATGACAATTATGTTAAGGAAACCGGCGACAGTACAAAAACCGTTATCGCATCAACCGCCAGCCCGTTTAAGTTTAATCAGAGTGTGCTGATTGCCTTAGGTGACTATTCATCGGTTGCGGGCAAGAATGAATTTGAGCTTTTGCAGGAGCTTTCCGAAAAGAGCAGAATGCAAATCCCCAAATCTCTTGCGGCATTGCAGGATAAGTCCGTAATTTTTGACCTTGTTTGCGGCAAGGAGGAAATGCAGGAGGTTGTCAGCGACTTCCTTATGCTTGAATAGGGAGGTATACTATGAAAAAAGTTGATGAAATAAGAGCAAGCCTTACCGGCGGGGAATATAACGAGCAGCTTGCTTATCTGTATGCTTGCGGCGAGGATAAGGCTCAGAGCTATGCAAACAGATACATAGAGGTTATGGACGGCTTTGAGGAGATTTTCGGCAAGGCGGATGAGCTTAAATTGTTTAGCGCGCCGGGAAGAACCGAAATCGGCGGAAACCATACAGACCATCAGCATGGCTGTGTGCTTGCGGGAAGCGTTAATTTGGACGTAATTGCCGCGGCAAGACCCAACGGAACGGATATAATAAGAATTAAATCCAAGGGCTATAACATGGATGAGGTTGACGTAAACGACCTTTCCATAAAGGAGGAGCAGTTTGACAAGGCTATTTCTCTTATAAGAGGAGTTACCAAGAAATTTGTCGATATGGGCTATGAGGTAAAGGGCTTTGACGCTTATACAATATCGAACGTTTTAAAAGGCTCGGGACTGTCCTCATCGGCGGCTTTTGAGGTGCTTATCGGAACAATGATAAACGGACTGTTTGCCGGCGGCGAGGTTAACCCTGTCGAAATAGCCAAGTTCGGACAGTATGCGGAGAATGTCTATTATAATAAGCCCAGCGGTCTTTTGGATCAGATGAGTTCGTCTGTCGGCTCAACGGTAGCCATTGACTTTAAGGATAATGACAAGCCTGTTATAAAAAAGGCTGAATTTGACCTTGCAAAGCATGGTCATGCACTGTGCATTATAGATTCGGGGGCGGACCATGCGGATTTGACGGACGAATATGCGTCAATTCCGGCTGAAATGAAGCAGGTTGCGGGATTTTTCGGCAAGGAATATCTGCGCGATGTGGATGAAGCGGAGTTTATGGAGAAAATACCGCAGATACGCGAGGCAATCTCAAATGACAGAGCCGTTTTGCGTGCATTCCATTTCTTCCATGAAAACCGCAGAGCCCAACAAGAAGCAAGACTTCTGGAGGAGGATGATTTTGAAGGCTTCCTTGCGCTTATTAAGGAGTCGGGACACTCGTCATATATGTATCTTCAGAATGTGTACGCTTCATGTATGCCAAAGGCTCAGGCGGTATCATTGACGCTTGCGCTTTGCGATGAGTTTTTGGGTGAGCGCGGCGCGTACCGTGTCCACGGCGGCGGCTTTGCCGGAACAGTTCAGGCATTCGTGCCCTTTGATATGCTTGAGGAATTTAAGGCTAAGATTGAAGCTGTTCTGGGCGAGGGTATGTGTCATGTGCTTTCAATCCGTCCGATCGGCGGTTATGAATTAAAGCTTTAATACATATTTTCGGGGCTTATACAATAAAATTTAATATGGAGGTGTTGAAATGCTAAAAATAACGGCAAAGCTTCACCTCCATTTTTTTACGCTTGTTTTAGCATTCCTATGTTTTTTTGAGCATCGGCTTGTCGTGTTTTTACTGACCTATGCCACAATGCTTGTGCATGAAATGAGCCATTTGCTGTGCGCAAGACTTATCGGACTTAGGACGGATAAAATATGTCTGTATCCCTTTGGGGTTAATCTGAAGCTGAAGAATAAAATGGTACACAGCTTTGCGGATGAATGTATACTGTACCTGTCGGGACCGCTTTCAAACGCGCTGATGGCGCTTTTGTTTTTGATGCTTCGGGATAAATCCTATATTTTTGAGTTTCTGTATGTGAGCAATACCGCCCTTGCGGCAATGAATTTACTGCCTGTAATACCTCTTGACGGAGGTATTTTGTTAAAAAAAATAATAGCCCATTTTTCAAACGAAAAAACTGCGGGGAAAATTATGAAAGTTATATCCGCTTCGATAATACTTTGCCTTTTGGGGATATTTGTATACGGGGTAATGATTACGGAATATAATTTTTCAGTGCTTTTGCTGTGCGTGTTCCTTATCGGAAATCTGCTTGTGCAGCAGGAGAAATATGATGCGGATTTTGTAAAGGAGCTTATGTTCTACGACAGGAAGAATAAATCCAAAATACATCATATCATAACGGACAGCGATAATTTCCCGGATATAATTCATAAATTCCATAAAAACAAATACAATATAGTATATCAAACCGATAAGCAGGGACATATAACAAAAACAATGACGGAGGAGGAAATCCTCCGCGTTCTTTTGAGCAATAAACCATAGAGCGGAGGGTGTATATGAAAAGAATAATATGTATTGTATTATCAATGGCGGCGTTGTGGAATACGGGCGTGTTTGCCCAGGTGCAGACCGATGCGAAATCCGTTATTCTTATGGAGGCGTCTACAGGCAAGGTCCTCTATGAGGATAATGCCGATGAGCAGCTGCCTATAGCAAGCGTAACCAAAATTATGACGATGCTGCTTATTGCAGAGGCGATAGATTTGGGAAAAATAACGGCTGACGATATGGTAAGCGTAAGCGAGAATGCAATGAGCTACGGCGGCTCTACCATGTTTCTCGAAGCGGGGGAGCAGCTTAGTGTAAGCGATATGCTAAAGGGTATAGCCGTAGCCTCCGCCAATGACGGAGCGGTGGCAATGGCGGAATTTTTAGAGGGAAGCGAAAGCGCCTTTGTGGATAAAATGAATAAGCGCGCCAAGGAGCTGGGCATGGAAAACACAAATTTTATGAACACAAACGGACTTGACGAGGAGGGGCATTATTCCTCGGCAAGAGATGTTGCGATAATGTCAAGAGAGCTTATATCCCATCCGCTTATATTCGATTACACCACTATTTGGATAGATCAGCTAAGAGACGGAAAGTTTCAGCTTGCCAATACAAATAAGCTTATTCGTTTTTATAACGGAGCCAACGGCTTAAAAACCGGCTCAACCTCGCAGGCTCTGTGCTGCTTGAGCGCAACGGCAAAAAGGGATAATATGCAGCTTATTGCGGTGGTTTTGGGCGCACCCACCTCGGCAAAGCGCTTTGACAGCGCCAAAGCACTGCTTGATTACGGCTTTGCCGGGTATAAAATAGAGAATGTGCTTGACAGTGAGGAGATAATGGGTGAAACGGAGGTCAAGTTAGGGCTTGCGGATAAGGTTGAATACCGGGCGGAAAAAAGCTATCCCATATTAAGAGAAAAGGGCGACGGTGAGGAATGTACTCCCGAAATATCCGTTGACGAGTGCGTATATGCACCGATAAAGGCAGGGGATAAGGTGGGAAGTGCAAGGGTTGTTTACAACGGTGAGGAGGAAGAAATAGAGCTTGTGGCTGTCTCGGATGTGGAGGCAAAAAGCTTAAAGCTTATCCTTGCGGATATGGTAAAAATATTTTTGGGGAATTTTTGTTAAAAATTCCGCAAAATACTTTACTCACAGAGAGTTTTATGTTATAATTGTATATAAGCATTAAGAAACAAAGGGGAAATTGTAAGATGAACGATGTTAAAAAAGTTCCGGACGTGGTAATTAAGCGTTTGCCGAGATATTACAGATATTTGGGAGATCTTCTCAATCAGGATATTAAGCGGATTTCATCCGGGGCGTTAAGCCTTAGGATGCACGTTACAGCATCACAGATAAGGCAGGACTTCAATTACTTCGGAGGCTTCGGACAGCAGGGATACGGCTACAATGTTGAATTTTTATACAATGAAATAGGAAAAATACTGGGGCTTGACGAGGGTGACTCCACAATTATTGTCGGTGCGGGAAACTTGGGACGCGCGCTGGCGTGCCACAGCGGCTTTGAACGGCGCGGCTTCAGACTGGTGGGAATATTCGATTCAAATCCCGATGTCATAGGCACGGAAATTGCCGGACTGCAGGTATTGGATATATGCTATCTTGAGGACTTCTTGAGCAAAATCAAGGTGGATATAGGAATACTGACAGTACCGAAGGCTGCGGTACAGAAAATTGCGGAGAGGATTGTAAAATGCGGAGTAAAGGGACTGCTTAACTTTTCCTATGCGGAGCTTAATCTCTCACAGGATGTGGCAGTGGAGAATGTACATATCTCCGACCCGATGATGACGCTTTCCTACAGAATAAGAAGAATAGGTAACGAGCAATGAGAACGATAGCATTTGTAGGTCCGAGCGGAAGCGGAAAGAGCTACCGCTCAATCATGGTATCACAGCAGTACGGCGCGGACGCGATAATCGACGACGGACTGCTGATTTCCCACGGAAAGGTGATTGCGGGAACCTCCGCAAAGCGCGAAGCAACAAGAATTGCTTCCGTAAAGCACGCGCTGTTTATGAAGGATGAATATGCCGCTGAAATGATAAGAGCAATACGCCACAGCTCCATTAAATGCCTGATGATTTTGGGTACCTCAGATGAGATGGTGCATAAAATCGCAAAAAGGCTTAAAGCCGAGCCGATTGAGCATATTATCAGAATAGAGGACATTGCCACTCCCGAGGAAATACAAATGGCGCACAATATGCGCAATAATCAGGGCAAGCACGTTATACCCGTTCCGACCTTTGAGATAAAAAAGGACTTTTCGGGATATTTCCTGCATCCCTTACGGCTGTTTCAAAAAAATAAAAATACCGAAATTGACAGTGCCGAGGCGGATAAATCCATAGTGCGTCCCACTTTCAGCTATATGGGCGATTATATTATATCGGAT
Organism: Clostridiales bacterium; assembly: GCA_029226975.1. Taxonomy (GTDB): domain Bacteria; phylum Bacillota; class Clostridia; order UBA1381; family UBA1381; genus Ornithomonoglobus_A. The sequence goes on from JAQXZB010000041.1 coordinate 81,553, forward strand.
AACGCCCTAAAAAGCATAGCAGTGCATGAGGGAAGCAAAATTAAGGGAATACACCGCATTACATATGTTAATATCCGTAAAACCGGACACGGCGCTCACATAGATATAGAATGTATTGTAAATTACGGCGCCGATATAGAGCGGGTATGTACGGCTGTGCAGCTTGCCGTAAAAAGGAATATAGAAAAATTTACTTCGGTAAACGTAAGAAGAGTGCATATTCTCGTAAAAGGCTTGAATATACCGCGATAGGTGTAAAAAAGGGAGCCTCGCTGCATAATAAGCGCGGGTTCCCGGTTTTTTTGTGCATATTATAAGAAAATGCGAATATTTGTTTGACAAATACATCTGTTTGTGCTATTATAGTAGAAAAGGAGGTGCAGCCGGTGGATCATTTTGAGCTTGTATCGGATTTTGAGCCGAGGGGAGATCAGCCAAAGGCAATAGCAAGTCTTGTTGATGGTGTAAAGAACGGAAAAAAATTCCAGACGCTTTTGGGTGTTACGGGGTCGGGAAAGACCTTTACAATGGCAAACGTTATTGCGGCGGTGAATAAGCCGACAATAGTGCTTGCCCATAACAAAACCCTTGCCGCACAGCTTTGCAGTGAGTTTAAGGAGTTTTTTCCGAATAACTGTGTTGAATTTTTCGTAAGCTATTATGACTATTATCAGCCGGAGGCATATATACCTCAGACGGATACTTTTATAGAAAAAAACTCCATGGTGAATGAGGAAATAGATAAGCTTCGCCACAGCGCGACCTTTGCGCTGTTTGAACGCAAGGACGTGCTGATAGTGTCCAGTGTGTCGTGCATATACGGCTTGGGTGACCCGGAGGATTATAAAAAGCTTATGCTGTCCTTGCGCGTGGGAATGGAAAAGGACAGAAACGAAATCTTAAAAAAGCTTGTTTCAATGCAGTATGAGCGCAACGATATAAATTTTGTGAGAAACAAGTTCCGCGTCAGGGGTGACGTGCTGGAAATATTCCCCTCAAATAACGGCGAAAATGCCATAAGAGTGGAATTTTTCGGTGATGAAATAGACCGCATATGCGAGGTCAATGCATTGACGGGAGAGGTTATCGGAATGAGACAGCACGTTGTTATCATGCCGGCGTCGCATTATGTAACCACAGGCGAAAAGATGCTTACCGCTCTTGCCGCCATAGAAGCGGAAATGGAGGAGCAGGTTGCCTATTTCAAGGAACGGGATATGCTCATCGAGGCGCAGAGAATACAGCAGCGAACTATGTATGACTTGGATATGCTCCGGGAAATTGGATTTTGTCAGGGAATAGAGAACTATTCGAGAATTATAAGCGGCAGGGAGCCGGGCAGCGCACCTTATACGCTTTTGGACTATCTGCCAAAGGACTATCTTATGATAATCGACGAGTCACACGCAACCGTTCCCCAGGTGCGCGGTATGTACAACGGAGATAGAGCAAGAAAGGAAACGCTTATAAAATACGGATTTCGTCTGCCCAGTGCGGCGGATAACAGACCGCTTAAATTCGATGAGTTTGAGGAACGGTTAAATCAGGTGATATTTACAAGCGCAACTCCCGCGGATTACGAACGGGAACATTCCGAAAATGTGGCGGAGCAGGTAATAAGACCGACCGGGCTTTTGGACCCGACAATAGAAATAAAGCCAACCCAGCATCAGATTGACGATTTGATAGGCGAGATAGACAAGCGTACTCAAAAGGGTATGCGCACGCTTGTAACTACGCTTACAAAGCGCATGGCGGAGGATTTGACGGAATATCTTGTGGGCGCGGGCATGAAGGTAACATATATGCATTCGGATATAACTACCATAGAGCGAACGGAGATAATAAAGGATTTGCGGCTGGGAGTCTATGACGTGCTTGTGGGAATAAATCTGTTAAGAGAGGGCTTGGATATACCCGAGGTTGCACTGGTGGCAATACTTGACGCGGACAAGGAGGGCTTTTTAAGAAGCGAAATGTCCCTTATCCAGACCATAGGCAGAGCTGCGAGAAATGCCGAGGGTGCGGTTATAATGTATGCCGATACCATAACCGGCTCAATGCAAAGAGCCATTGACGAAACTCAAAGAAGGCGTACGCTTCAGGAGGAGTACAACAGGGAACACGGCATTGTACCGCAGACCATCAAGAAGGACATACGCGATATAATTGAGTCCATGCAGCCCGTTGAGGAGGAAAATGCGCCCGAAATAGATTATGATAAGGTAATAGCCGAGCTTAACGCACAGATGATGGAGGCTGCGGAGCGTCTGGAATTTGAAGAGGCAGCGCAGATAAGAGATAAAATCAGAAGACTTGAAAAGGAAATGGAAAAGTGACGGACGAACGTTTAAACCAAGTAATAAAAATGATAACAGACAGCATACTTACGCCTATCATTTATATGATGGAGGGCGATGCATATGTTGAATTTATATGCTTCTGCGACAGTCAGGTGACTTTTGAGGAATTGTATGTCTTAGGAGAGAAGGTGTCCGAATATATCGATATGCCGGCTGAAATATTGGATATACGGGAATATGATTTGTACAGCAGAATAGATGTTATATCCAATGCCGAGATGATATATGCTCAGGACCCGATAGTTTCACAGATTTTTGCGGAAGCGATTTTTGAGGACTACAGGAAAGATTTGCAGGAGAAAATAAATATGCTGAACCGAAAGCATGAATCGGGGACATATTATATTCAATAGGAGGAGCTATGACGGAGGTACAAAAGGCATTGTTTGCCATGCAGGACAGTGAATACAGGGACTTTCATTCAAAGCTGATGCCAACGGTGGAGCCGCAAAAAATTATAGGCGTAAGAGTGCCAAAGCTTAGAAAATACGCCGCAGAGCTGTCCAAAACAGAGAAAGCATCAGCCTTTATGGAAAAATTGCCCCATGAATATTATGAGGAAAATAATGTCCATGCCTTTCTCATTGAAAGGATAAAGGACTTTGACGCGGTGCTTCGGGAAACCGAACGGTTTTTGCCGTATATTGACAACTGGGCAACCTGCGATATGTTTGTGCCAAAGGTGTTTTACAAGAATACGGACAGGCTTTTGGTGCATATAAAAGCATGGCTCAAAAGCCCATATGCCTATACCGTCAGATTTGGATTGGGAATGCTTATGAAGCTGTATCTTGACGGGGAATTTACGCCGGAGATTACAGAGCTTGCCGCCGGGGTAAAAAGTGAGGAATACTATGTAAATATGATGATTGCGTGGTTTTTTGCCACAGCATTAGCTAAGCAGTATGATACGGCAATAAAGTATATAGAAAACCGGCGTCTTGACGCATGGGTGCACAACAAGGCGATACAAAAGGCGGCAGAGAGCAGACGCGTCTGTTCTGAGAAAACCGAATATTTAAAAACATTAAAAATAAAGAGGTAACGGTAATGTCGAAGGATATAATAATAAGAGGAGCAAAAGAGCATAATTTAAAAAATATCAGCCTTACAATTCCCAGAGAGAAGCTTGTGGTGCTGACGGGGCTGAGCGGATCGGGGAAATCCTCGCTTGCCTTTGATACGATTTATGCGGAGGGACAAAGGCGGTATGTGGAGTCGCTTTCCTCCTATTCAAGGCAGTTTCTGGGGCAAATGGACAAGCCGGATGTTGAATATATCGAGGGCTTGTCCCCGGCGATAAGCATTGACCAGAAAACAACGTCAAAAAACCCCCGTTCAACAGTTGGAACGGTAACGGAAATTTATGATTATTTAAGACTTTTATATGCAAGAATAGGAGTGCCCCACTGCCCAAAATGCGGCAGAGAGGTCAGCAGACAGTCTATAGACCAGATAGTTGACCGGGTAATGTCCCTTGAGGAGGGAACAAGAATACAAATTCTTGCGCCCGTTATAAGAGGCAAAAAGGGCGAGCATAAAAAAGTGTTTGAAAATGCCAAAAAGAGCGGTTATGTTCGTGTTAAGGCGGACGGGGAGATGTATGACCTGGGCGAGGAAATAAATCTTGCAAAAACCAAGAAGCACAATATAGAAATTGTTGTGGACAGGCTGATTATAAGAGAAAATATCCTTCAGCGTCTTACCGATTCCCTTGAAACAGCCATAGAGCTTACCGGAGATGTGGTAATGGTTGAAATAATCGGCAAGGAAACTCTTAAATTCAGTCAAAGCTATGCCTGTGACGAATGCGGCATAAGCCTGCAGGAGCTTTCGCCGCGTCTGTTTTCCTTTAATAATCCCTACGGTGCCTGTGATGTCTGCAAGGGCATAGGAGCGTTGTCAAAAATAGATCCGAATTTGATTGTTGCGGATGAAAATCTGTCTTTGCTTGAGGGTGCGATACATTGTCCCGGCTGGAGAGGTCCGGAATATGAGGACAGTATAGCGCATATGTATTATACCGCCATAGCAAAGCATTACGGCTTTGACATAAATATGCCCTATAAGGATATTCCCGATGAAATAAAGCAGGTTATTCTCTACGGAACGGGCGGAGAAAAGATAGAGATTGAGTTTAAGGGCAGTTACAAAAAGGGAACAAAGCAAATGACGGACTTTGAGGGAGTAGCTGCAAATCTTGAACGGCGTTATCACGAAACCAGTTCGGCATTTTCAAAATATGAGCTTGAAAGATATATAAACGAGGTGGAATGTCCCAAATGTCACGGCAAGCGTTTAAGTCCGGAGGTGCTTGCGGTAACGGTTGGCGGTCTTAATATAAACGAATTGACAAATCTTTCCGTTGAAAAGGAAATGGAGTTTATAAATTCCCTGAAGCTTACCGAACGGGAGGAGATGATTGCAGACCGGATTATTAAGGAAATTCGTGCGCGTTTGCAGTTTTTGCTTGATGTGGGGCTTAATTATCTTACGCTGTCCCGTTCGGCGGGAACGCTTTCGGGCGGAGAAGCCCAGAGAATACGTCTGGCAACCCAGATAGGCTCGGGACTTATGGGGGTATTGTATATTCTTGACGAGCCGAGTATCGGACTTCACCAGAGAGATAATGACAAGCTTATCGCAACGCTGAAGCATCTGCGTGATTTGGGAAATACGGTTATTGTGGTAGAGCATGATACGGATACAATGTACGCTGCGGATTATATTGTGGATATAGGTCCGGGTGCGGGAATTAACGGCGGAAAAGTAGTGGGAGAGGGCACTGTCGAGGATTTGATGAAGGCTCCCGATTCGATTACGGGAAAATATTTAAGCGGTGCGCTGAAAATTGAGGTTCCCAAACAGAGAAGAAAGCCGTCAGGCCATCTGACCGTTAAAGGCGCAAAGGAAAATAATTTAAAAAATATAACCGTAAAAATTCCTCTCGGCGTGCTTACCTGCGTGACGGGAGTGAGCGGGTCGGGTAAATCCTCGCTTATAAACGAAATTCTGTACAAAAAGTTGGCGGGAGTTTTAAATCGTGCCAAAACAAATCCGGGAAAACACAAAGAAATTGCCGGTATTGAACAGCTTGACAAGATTATAAATATCGATCAAAGCCCCATAGGCAGAACGCCGCGTTCAAATCCCGCAACATATACAGGGCTGTTTAATGATATAAGAGAGCTGTTTGCAATGACGAATGATGCGAAAATCAGGGGCTATAAAGCCGGCCGCTTCAGCTTTAACGTAAAGGGCGGACGCTGTGAGGCGTGTCAGGGCGACGGAATAAAGCGTATTGAAATGCATTTTCTCTCGGACGTATACGTTCCCTGTGAGGTGTGCAAAGGACAAAAATACAACCGTGAAACCTTGGAGGTAAAATACAAGAACAAAAATATATACGATGTGCTTGAAATGACGGTGGACGAAGCTCTGGAATTTTTTGCAAGCCACCCGAAAATCAAAAGAAAAATCCAAACGCTTCAGGACGTGGGTCTGGGGTATATTAAGTTAGGACAAAGCTCTACAACGCTGTCCGGCGGCGAAGCACAGCGCGTAAAGCTGGCAACGGAGCTTTCAAAGCGTTCCACCGGACGTACCATATATGTGCTTGATGAGCCGACAACGGGACTGCACACAGCGGATGTGCATAAGCTTGTGGAGGTGTTAAACAGGCTTGTGGAGGGCGGAAACTCCGTTGTGGTAATAGAACACAACCTTGATGTTATAAAAACGGCTGATTATATAATAGACTTAGGACCCGAAGGCGGTGACGGCGGCGGAACAGTGGTTGCCGAAGGAACGCCGGAGCAGATATGCGCCGAGGAAAAATCATATACCGGAAAATATTTAAAAAAGCTTCTGTAGCTCTTTGTAATATAATAGCTTAAAATCCATATTTTGATTTGAATATTATTTCGCGGATGGTACACAATATGAATGTAGTCGATATCATTCGACACAAATTTATATAGATGGTTCGTAAGAACCGAAAGAAAGTAGGATTTTAAGGAGGGAAAAGAAATGAGTAAGAGCAAGATTTCAGTACCTGAGGCAAAGGCTGCTATGGAGCAGTTCAAGATGGAAGCTGCCAATGAGGTGGGAGTAAACTTAAAGCAGGGTTACAACGGTGACCTTACTGCAAAGCAGGCAGGCTCAGTAGGCGGTCAGATGGTTAAGAAGATGATCGAGGATTACGAAAACAAGATTAAATAAGCTTTCGTAAACCGATGACATCATCACACCGCTTTTGGAGCGAGTGACCCGAAAAGGTATATTAAAACAGGCGCATTGCTTATTTTAATATACCTTTTCTTTTTTCTATTGAAAAACGGCGGCTTATGTGATAAAATATATCAAAAGGCGGGTGGAAGATTTGGATAAATGGGATGTTATAAAAAGAATTGTAAGGCATAAGCTTATGTCTGCGATGAGCTTTCTTGCGGTGTTTATGCGCTGGCTTATTGTTGCGGCGGTTACGGGAATAATAGGAGGGCTTGTCGGCAGTGCGTTTAATATCAGCGTAACAGAGGCAACCGCGTGGAGAACGGCGCACAGCTATATAGTTTTTCTGCTGCCTGTGGGCGGAATTGTGATTGTTACGATGTATAAGCTTGCGCATATGGTGAAAAATAAGGGAACAAACGATATTATAGAATCGGTCAGAACGGACGGGAATATACCCTTAAGAACCGCACCGCTTATATTTGTTTCAACGGTTATTACGCATTTTTTCGGCGGCAGTGCCGGAAGAGAGGGCGCGGCGCTTCAGCTTGGCGGAAGCATAGGCTCATGGGTAGGCAGACTGTTCAGACTTGATGAAAAAGACAAACATATAGTGGTAATGTGCGGAATGAGTGCAGTGTTTTCGGCACTTTTCGGAACGCCGCTTACGGCAATACTGTTTTCTTTAGAGGTCGTGTCGGTGGGGGTAATGTATTATTCCGCGCTTATACCCTGCTCTGCGGCATCGCTTGTGGCTTACGGAATAACGCTGTATTTTAATCTTGAGCCGACGCATTTTGAGCTTGCATACATTCCGGCACTGGGACCTGTGAGCATAGCCCAAACTGCTTTTATTGCAATGCTGTGCGCTCTGCTGAGTATTATATTCTGTATGCTTCTTCACACCTTGGAGAAGGGGTTTAAAACATACATAAAAAACGATTACCTGCGAATAGTCATTGGCGGAGTTATGGTGGTTGCAATGACAATGCTTGTAGGATGCGGAGATTATAACGGAACCGGCACTGCGCTTATAACAAGCGCAACTCAAGGAAGCGCAAAGCCGGAGGCGTTTTTGCTGAAAATGCTCTTTACTGCCGTTACAATAGGTGCGGGCTACAAGGGCGGTGAAATTGTGCCGACATTTTTCGTGGGTGCAACCTTCGGATGCACTGTGGCAGGGCTTATCGGAATGGATCCCGGCTTTGGCGCCGCACTGGGCATGGTAGGGCTGTTTTGCGGAATGTTAAACTGCCCCGTAGCGTCTATAATACTGAGCATAGAGCTGTTCGGACAGCAGGGACTTATACTTTTTGCCATAACCGCAGGTGTAAGCTATATGCTTTCGGGCTATTACGGACTGTATCACAGCCAAAAGATTGTATACTCAAAGGTAAAAGCGGAATACATAAACAAAACGGCAAAAGAGGTCCTTTAAACGAAAACGGAGCGCATAATGCGCTCCTCAGACCGTCACAAAAATTATAAAATAAATATTTTTATAACTTTGAATCATGTCTGTACTGGGACGGAGTGCATCCTGTTATCTTTTTGAATGAACGGATAAAGGTTTGCTTGTTGGTAAATCCGACCTCAAGAAGTATATCTTGTATATTTTTATTTGTACTGATAATCATTTTTTTTGCTGTTTCAATCCGTATATTTTCGAGATAGGTATGAAAACTCATACCAAAGCTGCTTTTTATAAGTGATGATACGGTGCTTTTCTCGATATTCAATGCGGAGGCGATTGAATCCAGAGAAATGGCAGAATCGGTATAATTATCGGTTATGTATCGGCTTATTTCCCTGCTTAGAATTTCATCGGAAAGATGCGTGTTGCTTTGGAATTTATTTATAAGCAGAAGTATTTTTTTATAGAGTACATTAGCCTGGGCGTTAAACAATTGAAGATACGCTTCAAGCTCCGATTGGTTGTTTGAGGCTAACGGTATGTTTTTCATGTACATTGCCTTGAAGATCACAGTAAGTATGCTTTTATATGCGTTGGTGAGCATATATTTGTTATTTTTGAATTTCTCGGTTATATCAGAAACAAATTCTGTAGCTTTGTCTGTATTGTTTGAAAGGAGCATATTGAGGAAATTCAGCTCGTCCTTATCATTGAAAAGCTTTGCTTTTGATATATTGGAGGGTGCAGAGATTATGCCGGGGCAAATAATCGGCATATCCGAAAGACGTGATATTGCCTCGGAATAAGATTTTTTTAAACCGTCCAGACCGCTGTAAAGATTGCCGTTGGTAATATAAAGCTCTATATAATCCGACTCATACCTGAATACATTGGCTATATTTTCCTTGATTTGATTTACAGTGTCGCTTATATCACTTTTGTTCGTATTTATTATGATGTACTGCGCTTCTTTTTCCTGTGAAAGAAAATAGGCATTTTCTACAAACTGTGAAACGGTGTTTTGTACAATCTGGGAACAGCCGAAAATTATACGTTCATACTCTGCTTGGGTAAATTCATCAAATAATTTCTGGAGAGGGACTATTTGAATAATAATCATCTCAAAATTCTCGTTTTTAAACGGCAATTCAAAAGTGGGTTTATCACTTTGCGCGTTGTCAATTGAAATTACGGATTCGTTCAGAAAATCCAAGATATATTGCTTTTGAGTATACGGCAAAATATTTTCGAGGTTATTAAATTCGGTTACTAATGTGTTGACTGTATTTGAAATATCTTCCAAAATATTTGTGCCGACATTTGGATTGTGTTTATAATTCTCAAGCACTCTTTCAAGATTGCGTATCGGTGTAAAAAAGCGCTTTGTTATGTATTTGCCCATAATCAAAGTAAGAAGTATTGTGATTATCATAAAAAACAGCATTATCAATATATTTCTGATTTGTGATAATACTATGTTTTTGTAAGGCACTATTGCATAATATGTATATCCTAACAATTTATCCGTAGAGGAATATGAAAACAATATGGATTTTGCCCCGGAATTGTTGACGGTATTAAAAGAAGTTTTTCCTTTGGTAAGATTTTTGTATATATCATTATCAGACAAGGGTTTTCGATTGAGATTGTCTAAAATATCAAAACAGTTTCCGTCATATTTGTTCAAAATATATACTTCCGAATTGTCGGAAATGTCAAAAAACGGAATTGTGGCTTTTATTGTCGAGTTTAAATCAATAGTAATAAGAAGTTGATTTTTATATTTATTGTCTTCGCTGCGGATATATACGGGTATGACAACGGCCTCTGTGTTATTATATTTTGAACAGGTAGGGGGAAGAATTTGATATGCGGATGAATTGTATATTTGAAAGCTGTTCCAATATTGCGCGCCCCTGTCCTCCAGTTGGAGAGTATCATTAAAGTATTTATCCCACGAAAAAAGTCCGTCTGAAGAAAGCACTTCCTGAGCGTCTTTGTTAAGTATAGCGATTGAATGAATGGTATTATTGGCTGTGACAAAGTCCTTTAGATGATTGGAGTTTGTTTCACAGTTAAGGAAAGAAAAACTTTCGCTTGCATTAAAAGCTGCCGAAAGCTCTGAGTCATACTCAAGATTCTTACAGCTCTTAATAGAATTGGCTATACTCGTTTCACAGCTCAGTGAAAAGTTCTGCAAGGCATTAAGATGCATGGACTTGGAGGATTGCACACCAAAATAGAAATTGTATAATACTACACATAAAATGATAATAATAGATACAAATATCGGCAGCAAAAGAGTGATGAGATAACTTGTACTTTTTTTTGAGAAGTCACTCTTTTGAAGCTTTAATTCGGGGTGTTTCATTAAAAATCTCTCCTTTTGCCTTGCTGTTACTATAGTATATCAAAAGAATCTTAGTTTGTCAAGCAAAATGCTAACATTTATTTATTTGTTACCCTTATATTCGAAAAAGTGTTACCTATCAAAAAAGTGTTACTTGATTTCAAAAAAAGGATACCGTATAATGAATTCAAAGACATTTCAAAAGTCAAAATAAAGATATTATAAAAGAAAGGCGGAATAGCTATGAACAGTAAAGTAAAGAGAATGATAAGTATTGCCGTTGCTGCGGCGGCAGCTGTTTCCTTGATAGGAGGATGCGCTGCGGGAGGACAAAACAATAAGGCCGATGACGGAAAAACAAAAATATCAATTTACGGCTGGCCCGATAAGAATGCCAATCCGGAGGGATATGAATCGGCGGAGGCGAGAAGAGTAAGATTTATGGAACTTAATCCCGACATTGATGTACAGGGAGATCAGTATCAGTTTGCCATAGACTCATTTTCGCCGAAGGCGGAGGGCGGAACGCTGCCTACATTGTACAACACGTTTTTAACCGAGATGAAGAATATAGGTAAAATGGGTTATGCAAAGCCGCTTACTCAGATTCTTAGGGATAACGGTTATTATGATATGTATAACGAATCTCTTATTGATATGGTTTCTTATGAAGGAGAAATGTACGGCGTACTTAAAAATGTGTACACAATGGGTTTGATTGTAAATCTTGACCTGTTTGAGAAAGCGGGACTTATGAATGAGGACGGCAGTCCAATGGTGCCGGATACATTTGACGATGTTGAAAAGTTTGCAAAGATAATAAAGGAAAAAACCGGTGTGGCCGGATATGTTCAGGCGACAACGAGCAATGCGGGCGGCTGGACGTTCATGCCTCTTGCTTGGAGTTACGGAACGGAGTTTATGAAAGAGAATAACGGCAAATGGGAAGCGACATTTAATTCTCCCGAGTGTAAGTCGGCGCTTGAGTATCTAAAAAAACTAAAGTGGGAAGATAAGGTTATGCCGGATGAAACTTTGCTTGACTCAAACGGCGTCATTCGTCTTATAAGCACGGGTCAGGCTGCAATGACGATTCTTCATCCCGATTCTGCAATTATTCTCAGAACAAACGGCATGGACATCAATAAAATAGGTATGTTCAAAATTCCGGCAGGACCGGCAAGGCGAGTAACGTTGATGGGAGGCGGTGTTGAGGCGGTTGCCGCAAACGCGGATGACGCACAAGCAAATGCTTGTCTTAAATGGATGGCATTTAACGGATATTCGCCGAGCTTGACGGAGGAGCAGAAAGCAAATATTGAAGAGGATTATAAACTTAAGGTTTCAAAGGGTGATCTCATCGGTATTAAGGATCTGTCAATATGGAATGATAAGTCGGATACAGAACAATATACAAACGAAATGATAGACAAGTATTGTAATGTAGATCCTTCGCACGTTGCATCGTACAACGATAAGAGCGGTGTTGAGTATCGTGCCGAAGAGCCCAAGAGCGCACAGGAGCTTTATGCGGCACTTGACAGATGTATTCAGGAAGTGTTAACTAATGAAAACGCAGATTGCGGTGAGGTGCTGAAAAAGGCAGCAGAGGACTTCCAAAATGACTATCTGAACAATTGATAACGGAGAAGGTGAAGAACTAAAATGAAGGTGAAAACTGCAAAATCCTTAAAGAAAAGAAAAGGACTTGTTCCGGAGATAAAAAATAATATGGCGGGGTGGCTGATGCTTTTGCCTGCGGTATTGTGTATGTACTTCTTTATACTGCGTCCGATGATTGTGGGAGCGTATTTATCGTTTTTCGATATGAAGGGATACACCCCTCAGGAATTTATAGGGCTTGATAACTACAGGAATGTAATAAGCAACAGTGCATTTCCTCAAACGCTTTTAAACACCTGCAAATATGTATGGTGGTCTGTAATTATAGGATTTTTCCTTCCTATAATATTATCGCTTATGCTAAATGAAATGGTTCATGCAAGAGCATCGCTGAGATTTTTAATATATCTTCCGGCGGTGCTCCCCGCCTCGGCGGCGGCGCTGCTTTGGTATTTTATATATCATCCCAGCAGCGGAGGCTTGCTGAACATGGTTCTTATGCACTTTGGACTGGATCCCTATGTATGGCTTCAGGACGGCGGAAAAACGATATTGTACATAATTATAAGCATGACCTGGGCGGGAGCCGGCTCAAATGTCCTGTATTATTACGCAACCCTTCAGGGGGTTAACAGAGAATTGTATGAAGCGGCTGTAATTGACGGATGCGGATTTTTCAGGCGGCTTAAAATAATAACATTCCCGCATATATCGGGCATAGTGCTGTTATTCTTTGTAAGACAGATAATAGGAGTATTCTCTGTTATGGAACAGCCGATGATGATGACCGACGGCGGCCCCAACGGAGCGTCTATGACATTGGGACTTCAGATATACAAATATGCTTTCGTATATTATAAGCCTCAGCTTGCAATGGCACTCAGTTGTATATTGTTCCTGATACTGGTTGTCTTTACAAGCTTCTATTATGTGCTTGACAAAAAAGTTGAAAATATGAACGGATAAGGAGGGAAACAGATGAAAGCATTTAAAGATATGAGAGGCGCTTTGACAGTGTGTGAAATGAAAAAACCAAGGTATCAAATATTGTATTGGACGATGTTTGCAATACTCTTGATTTTTGCGGTGGGAATATGTCTGTTTCCTGTAGTTTGGATACTTCTTACAGGGTTTAAGGATGCGAATGAGATATATGCGATACCGGCAACGCTTTTTCCGAAGCATTTTCAAATTTCAAAATTAGGCGAGGTTTGGACAAAGCTGCATATATATGAGTATTACTTTAATACAACATATATGGCACTTGTGAGCGTGGTTTTTACACTTATAGTATCAGGCTTGGCAGGATATGTTTTGGCAAAAATACGTCCGGCGGGAACTCGATTGGTTAATACTGTAATATTCTGGCTCATGCTTGTGCCTACCACAATGGGCACTGTGCCGCTGTATATGATGTTTAAGGATTTTCCGATATTTCATTTCAGTATGCTTAACACTTATTGGCCTATATGGCTGATGAATGCGGCGGTGCCGTTTAACATAATACTTTTTAAAAATTATTTTGCGGGAATACCGAATGCGATTATCGAAGCCGGAAAGATTGACGGACTGGGTGAAGTGGGAATATTCAGATGGATAATGGTCCCTATGGGACAGCCGATATTCCTTGTTGTGGGGTTGTTTACGTTTATGGGAGCCTTCGGAAACTTTTTCTGGCCGTATATACTTATCAATGATGAGTCAAAAACTGTGCTTGCAGTTCAGCTTTATAAGCTAAAGAGCAGTACATACACACTGGATTATCAACTGCTTGCCATTTTGTATTCTGTTTTGCCGCTGCTTGTTTTGTATGCGATATTCCAGGATAAGATAATAGGCGGCATGAATTTGGGAGGTGTAAAAGGTTGATTAAAAAAATTAAAACAATTATTGCGGCAGCGGCTGTATTTGCGGCTTTTGCCGGAGCTTCGGCGATTGCAAATGCCCAGGATTATCTTTGGCTTGAGGCGGAGGACGCTTTAACGAACGGATATTCCGTTGAAGCAAATGATGCGGCATCGGGCGGAAGTCTTATGGTAGTGAACACCAAGACATCACCGGATGAAAGCTATCAGCTCAGCTTTGAAGCTCAAATACCCTCTGACGGAAAGTATGATATATGGGTTTTGGCTACGAATACAGGCTCATCGAACTATTCTCCCATGAATTGGAGCATAAATACAGGTGAGGGAGTCGGAGGAGAAGTCGGAGCAAAGGTCTATGACCATAAGATAGGATTATTCAATCAGACCATTACCTGGTCAAAGCTCTCTACAGAGGAGCTTGCAGCAGGAAGTAATGTATTGAATATTAAGATAAACGAAAAATCAACAGGCGGCATGAAACAATATACATCGGCTGTTGACTGCGTTGTTATAGTACCGTATACATATATGTACGAACCGGATGCAAATATGACAAGACCCGTAAAAATTCCGCACAGCTTTGCATATGTTGAGCTTGAAAACCCAAATAACAAAACATACTTCTCTTCAGCAGAATCTGCGCATGCAAGCGGCGGAAGAATGCTGTTTGCTTACGCGTCAACAAATCCGAACGATACATCGGGCTCCGAAGAATCAATGGAGGAAACACTTAATTATACGTTTGTTGTTGATGATGAAAAGGAATATGATATATGGTATCTCGGCTGTGATATGACTGCGGCGCATCTGTCCGGTACAAAATGGGCGGTTGACAGTGATGCGGTGGATCACGATCGCTCTGATAATGGGAACGGAGTAAAGATACTCAACAGTGCCGGCGGTGACGGGGGAATACCGCTGTATTGGCAGAAGCTCGGAACGGAGGTTCTATCCGGCGGAATACACACATTGTCGCTTAAGTATACATACAGAAATCTTTCGGGTTCGGGCAGAAGTCAGTTTGTTTGGGCGGACTGTGCCATAATTGTACCGAAAGATTGGAATTTTACACCGCCGGCTGATGAATCGGCGGAAGACAAATACCCAAGCTGTGAGATTGCAAGATTTGATGCAAAATATTTTGCCGAAGAATACATGAAGGGTGACTACAGTCAATTGAAAGATAATATAGAATTGCCGCCTACAGATGTTTTAACGCCCGGCGGAAGCTCAATAAGAATTGCGGGCGGAGATTGTCCTGTCGGCGAGGACGGAAGTGTTGAAAGACCGTATTTTGATAAAGGTGATTTGACTTTTGAACTGCCGATTACCGCGGTAAAGGAAAATCATGAGGGAGTGTATAAAATTCCGGCGCGAATTTTGGCACTGGATAAATATTATACGGGAGAGATAAAGATTGACAGACCCTCATCACAAGTATCGGTTGACTTAAAGCTTAACATATCCGAGGAGTCGGACATAACAGGAAGTGTTATGCTTGTGGCTGCGGTATATGACGAAAATAATATTCTTTTGAGCGCCAAAGTGACAGAGGAAGCGCTTGACAGAGAATTAAAAACAATAACGGCGCAGTTACCGCAGTATGAAAATGCGGCATATGTTAAGGTTTATGTGCTCAACAACAGACAGCTTGCGGATAAATTATGCGAAACCAAAACTCAGCAATGGTGAAAGGAGTCAGGGCAAACATGAAAAAAGTTTTTTCTGTTATTTTGATATTGGCAATGATGCTGTCCGTATCGCCTGTGTATGCGGTCAGAGGATATCAAAGCTATTGGATAGAATGTGAAGACGCATATACGTTGCACAGCGGTCAGTTCAAAGCAAGCGCGGACGCGAAGGCTTCCGGAAAAGGTGCGTTAAAGCTTGATTTCGGCGGAGAAGAACCGGCACTTGTGGATATAAATTTCACACTCGGTAAAAAGGATATGTACGATGTATATCTGATCTCACTGCCGATAAGTGCGGATTGGTCATCATTTACATACTATAAATTTAATGATGAAGATGATGATAAGTATACTAATGCCTTTTTATCGCAAACATCGGCATATACGGAATCATCAAGAGGCTGTCCGATGTATTTTTACAAGCTCACACAGAGAGAGTTTGACAGAGGACAAAACAAAATAACGTTTTCCGTACCAAAGCTCAGAACACTTGACGGTGCATTTATGCTCAGCTATCTCGATGCGGTGATAATTGTTCCGTCGGAATGGAACTGGGAGCCGGTCGATATCAATACAAAGCCGTTTGATAAAAGAACGGTAAAGCTTAAATGCAGCGGCGGAGAAATAAGAACAAATACAGTGGAAAAACGCGGCACAGTAAAGTGCAGCGCGGATTTCTGTTCAACGTCAAAGGCTGCGGGCAACCCAAAGGTGTATGCGTCTATAGTAAAGAACGGCGAAGTTATATCAACCCATAAAAAAGAAGCATCGCGTCCGATAAAACAGTGGACGATAGGAATGGACTACAGAGAGGATTTTGAAATCCCCGTGCCGTTTTGTCTTTCGGACGGAGTATATGATATAGTTGCCGGAGTTGACGGTATAGATCTTGAGGACGGCACTGCAGCGGCTAAGATAGGTCAGGTGACGGTGGGAAATGCTGCCGAGGTGAATTTTTACACAGCGAAAATTACTGATGTAAATATGCCGGGCAGTGCCGAAAAGGGCGGAACCTTATCATTTGAAGCAAACGTGAATTTAACCGCAGAGGAAAAAGCGAATATGTATGTTTCTCTTTGGAAGGAGGGACTTCTCTATGGAGTTGTTGAAACATCGGTCCAAGCAGAAAACGGCAAAGTATCCGCAAGCGGAAAAATTGACAAGGATTTGCCTGCCGGAACGTATACTGCCAAGGTGGGAGTTCATCACTATGAAAGCTACAGCGATGAGAAAGAGATAGAGATTGGCGGCAATGAAACGGGCAAAGAGAAATATTATAAGCCCATGTCCTACGGTAACTATCTGTCGAGAAAAGACGGCTCATGCTCATTCTGGTATATCAATCAGGAAGGCGCGGCAATCTGGGACGGTGAGCCTTATATACCTATGGGCGGAATGTTCTGCTCACAGTTTATACGCGGATTTGACCCGGAGAACGAACAGCAAAACCTTGCTAATTTTGAAGCGGACAAGGCTGATCTGGATAAGCTCAGAAGCTTGGGCATACAGGATTTGTATGTAAATCCGGTTGCTGCGGCATATAAAGTTCCGTCATATGCGTGGGAATATTTCTATGATTATATTGACAGCCAAGGCTGGCGGTACGGAGTTCAGCTCGGCGGCATGAACAGAGTCGATTATGCTGTGTATACTCCAAAAGCCGTAAACGACAGGTTTAAGGCGGACAATGTTAAAGAGTCCGGAACGGTTACAATTGAGTCCGATTATTACACATACACTCATAAACAGGATATATCATGCACATATCTTGTGGTTGATGATGAAACCGGCGAAGCCGAGAGTATGGGAAAAGGAAAGCTTTCCACAACCATGGATAATAAGCTCAAATATGAGGCGGATGTCAAGTTGAATGACGAAAGAAACCATACGGTATACTTTATTCCTCATTACACCGTTTCACAGGTTGTAGATTATAACTATTGGACAGAATGGGATGAAAATGTTGAAACGGCAAAGAATTATGCGCAAAATCTTAACTTCGGCAGAAATTTCAGACTTGTTGTTGACCCGATAAACAACGAGATGGGCTTCTACAACAATGCTGAGGGCAGCAGAATTTATGACAGCGTGTTTAATGATTTGTATAAAGGCTGGCTTGAGAAGAAATATGAAACAATAGACAAATTGCGTGAAGCGTGGCTTGTGGATGCAGAGTCGTTTGATGAAGCGTCAAGACTTGTTCCCATATATACGGAGGATGCAAAGGAAAACGAAATATCCTATACATACAGCTTTGACGGCGATAATCCCGAAAAGATTTATAAAGCGGACACACACAAAAGCTTGCTTTGGAACGATTATCTGATGGGACGGGATCAACTGTTCGCTGAATTTAACAACGATATTGCAAATGCTCTAAAAACCGGTATTGATGTTCCTGTGATATACAAGCATTGCTCGATACAAAGAGAGTATTTCATTAACCGTGACCTTGTCGGCGGATTTGACGGAGTGGGCTCGGAAACCTACGGAACACCCGAAGTAACAACGGCAAGAGCCGCAACGACAAGCGCGATTGCCGACCAGTATGCAAGAACTGCATGGAGAATAATAACGGAAACGAATACTGAAGAAGCCGTTATGATGAAATACGAAAGCGGGGAATGGAGTTATCCTTCAGAGGAGCAATTTAACAAGCATTTTGACAGTATGTTTGGCGCAGGTATGAAGGGCGGATTTAACTTCCTGCTTGCAAATCGTTTTGATTTGGGAGGCGTAATCGGCGATACTTATTCGACTATAGAAAACGAAAAAGAGTGGCCTTGGTGGCAGCCGTATCTTAATAAGCACAAAGCGCGCCTAAACAAGCTGGCAAGCCAAAAATATGAGGGAGACAGATATTACTTCTATCCGTCTCAGAAAAACTGGTGGTTCGGCAACAGCGAACGCAGAGTGGTTCAGCTTGCTGATGATTACATACCTGTTCAAAGATGGATGATGAAAGACGGAACAAATGCAATGCAGACCGATGATCCGACTGTGGAGGCAGATATTCTGTTTGTAAATCTTCAGAACGGACCGTATTCAATGATATTCGGACCGGCACTGGAGGATACATTGGGATATACCGACAGAAAAACCGTTGTGATAGGCTTCAGAGAGGACATTGGAACAATTCCGTCGATAGATAAATACTATACCGGTGAAAAGGTCAAGCTAAGCGACAGCGAAACTGTTCAGATTTTAAATCCTACAGCGACATCCGAAGTTTTGCTTTCAACATCTGACGGCAAGCCTTATGCGCTGAAGGACGGAAACTTGTATATTATAGCAACATCGAATTTGTTTGATATTGACGGTGAGTTTTATACATTTAAGTACGAAAATCTGCTGAAATGATTAGAGGGCGGATGAACGCCGCTCTCTTTACTCAAATAAAAAGAAACGGAGAACTGATATGAAAAAGTTTTTTTGCGGTTTATTGACCTTTATTGTAACGGCGCTAAACTGTCAGGCTGCAGACTTTTCGGCAACATATAGGGAAGACAACCATACGGTAACCATTCTCGGCAGCGGAGAAGCAAATTCGAGATACACCGTTCAGGTAAAAAGTGACACCGATGACGTTTATGCGTTGGATGAAGTTGTATCCGATGAAAACGGCAGCTATATAAGCACCGTTGCTTTGCCGGACGAATTGCCGTCAGGCAGCTATCAGGCGATACTCGGAGGGAGAGCATCAAAGGAATATGCACTTTCCGAAAGAACATATACCTTCGATATTGAAAATCCAAAAGTAAATATCGAGTATGTTAGTGCCACCTTGGGCAGACGTGCTCCCGGCTCCAATATGTCAGCCACATTCACGCTCAAGACAAACGGGAAGGTGTATACCGAGCCGCAGTTTAAGGCTGTTGTATACCACAGAGGTGTTGAGGTTGTATCAAAGACCTTTACAGCATCAACTCCGGTAACAAGCTGGACCCGGGGCGAAGAAAATAACGTTACGGCAACGCTTTTAATACCGTATCTTGCGCCGGAGTCGAATGATTACACCGTTGAGCTTCAAATAGTGGACGGATTGTTTTCGGACGGAGCAGCTTCAAAAGTGATACAGACAACGATAGGCAATCCGAGAGCCTTAGAGATTGATCCGACCGTTACATGGGAAAATGTAGAGATAGTCGGACAACAAGTGAACATAGCGTCAAGCGTGTCGGGAGCGGACGGACTTTATGTCAAATTTGTAAAGGACAAAGCGTTGTACGGCATAGCGGAAACGGAGTATTCGCAAAACGCGTCGGTTACTGTTCCTCAGCTGCCTTCGGGAACATACGATGTAATTGTCGGAGCTTACGGCGCAAAAGGAGAAAGCACAGCTATAAAATATGTATGTGACAACGGCGTTGACGTAAAGCCGATGTCATACGGAACGTATATAAATCCAAAGAGCGGAAACGAGCATTTTTGGTATATAAATCAAAACGGCGCAATGATAAGAGACGGAAAAGCATATGTGCCTATGGGCGGAATGGTTTGTCTTGACACGGTATCGTTTTACAATGCCGAAACGGACACTTATAATAAAAATCGCTGGGAGACCGATAAAGCACTTTTGCAAAATATATATGACAACGGTGTGCGTGATATATACATAAATACGATAATTGAGCCTCCGGCTTGGGTTATGGCAACGGTTTGCGATTATCTTGACAGCCTTGGATTTAATTACGGAATACAGATAGGATTTAATGATGTATATACATATGACATGATTTCGTATGATATACGCGCATACAGCGGCAGGCTCGGAGTCAGCGGAGCAAGCGGCAGTGCGTCATATGATTGTTCCGGAGTGGGCGGAGAAATTATAGGCGGATACTATGTTCTTGTTCAGAACGGGAATGTTGTCGGCAGAGGCAGTGCAAGCGTCACGGGAACTACACTGAGCTGCACACTTCCGTCGGGAACGTATGACGTATATTTTACACCGCTTACCAAGCAGAAGAGAAACTGGCTGGGCAATTATTGGGATTATTACGATGAAATGGTTGCGGCGCGGGAAAAATACGCCGGTCAGTTTGAGGGTGAAAACCTTATATGTGTAATAGACCCGTGGAAAAATGAGTCGGGATATGTAAACGAGATTGAAAACATACGTCCATCAAGTGCGGCATATAACGATATGTTTTTAAAATGGCTGACCCAAAAGTACGGTACAATAAATGCACTCAATACGGCATGGGGCTGCAGTCTTCCCGATATGACGTGCGCAGCGAGAATTATTCCTCTCTATACGGCGGAAGGAAGCCTTAATGTTCATTGCATAGATCCTCTTACCGGAGCGGGATACAATATAGACGGTAAGAACGGAATAATGTGGAACGATTTCCTTGAATTCAGAGACAGTAATTTCAGTGAATTCAATAATGATTTGGCAGATGCGGTAAAGAAAGGCGCAGATGTCCCTGTAATATTGAAAAACGTATGGGGACATAAGGAGTACTATATAAACAACAGACTTAATGGCGGTTTTGACGGGCTCGGTGCGGAAAGCTACGGCTCTTTGGGCGCAATAATGAATAAAACTGCATCAAACAGAAATATAACCGAGCGTTTTGCAAAAACGGCATGGTGCATTGT
>JAQXZB010000042.1 GCA_029226975.1 Clostridiales bacterium
ATCATAGCGTCGTTTCCCATACGGCCTTCAAGTCTAAATGCCTCATCCATGCACTTTCCGAAATTCACATCGCACGGATGCCCGTTTGAATAGTTTCCGTAAACCTGTACGTTTCCCGAAAGGTACATACACGTTTTTTTCAAATAAACACCGCCGCCGTAGTACCCCTCGTTTTTATTTCCCGCTATGCGTGTGTTTCCCAATACCGAAAAACCTGCCGCACAGTGATAAATGCCGCCGTAATAGTTATCGGCAGTGTTATTTAATATCTTTGAATTTTTAATCACAATATAGGAATAGTCTTTAAAAACATTATAATCGGAATAGATGGCACCGCCGTTTTTCGCCCTGTTGTCCGACACGCTGCAATTATCCAGGTTTGCCTGCGCCGACCACAGATAAATACCGCCGCCGTCAGCCGTTGCACGGTTTTCCGATACTGCGCCGCCGTGCGTTTCAAACACAGCGTCATCCTCTGCATAAACACCTCCGCCGTAGCAGCCTGTGTTTTGCTCAATTCTGCCGCCGTTCATAATGAATGTTGAGCTTGAATCCAGATACACACCGCCGCCGTAGTAACCGTTACACAGGCGTATACTGCCGCCGTTCATCGTGACGGTGTTGTTTGACGGCGCATAGATGCCGCCGCCGTAGTTAGAGCTACCGCCTTCGATTGATCCGTTTTTGTTTTCAGAAGTGTCGTTAATCGTAAGCGTTGCTTTATCAAAAAGGCGTATAACGCTGCCGTCGTCCGTCATATTGTTTACACCTTTGTCGCGGCAGATTTTATACCCGTTTAAATCTATGGTGACGCTGTAGTTTGGCGGTACGGACAGTGCACCGCCGTTAAAGTACAAAGAACTATCCAGCGAAGCTTCACTT
Organism: Clostridiales bacterium; assembly: GCA_029226975.1. Classification (GTDB taxonomy): domain Bacteria; phylum Bacillota; class Clostridia; order UBA1381; family UBA1381; genus Ornithomonoglobus_A. Next base: position 883 of record JAQXZB010000042.1, read on the forward strand.
GCACCGAATTTGCCGTTCACCTTCCAGTCAGACAAAAGCTTAAAGGTTGCTTTGCCGCCGACAGCTGCTTTCCAAGCATCTTCAAAGGCTGTGTGGTTGGTTGCATTGCCGTTTGAATCAACAACCTGTGCAACCGCACTTTCAGCGCTTGCGATAACCGAGAACGAACCGAAAACCGATACAATCATCGCCAATGTTAATACTGCTGACAAAAGTTTTTTTCTCATTTTTTAATCATTCCTCTCTATAATTATTTTGCTTTAAACGGTTTCTCAATTCCGCAGTAAAGCACAAATCTACAGAAAATCTATCCGATTGATAAAAAATATAGATATTCTGAACTTATAAATTTTATTATACAAACCAAACGACAACGAAAGGACACTATAAATAATATTTTTTCAAAAAATTTACCAGAAAATTTTACAAAAAAACTGTCGTGTTTTTATGTTATATATACAAAAAACAGTAAGATTTTTCGTCTTACTGCTTTTGCAAATATTTAATAAAGAGTTTTTCATTTTATTTCATATGCGAATACCTTCCCGTAGTAAATTCCGCCCACGAATAATTGAGCATATACTCCCCGTGAAATGAATTTATTGCAACAGCATCCCATTTTTCATAATCGTAAGCATCACATTTAATTTTTGATATATCCAAAGAAAGATGGTTCCATGTTTTTATAAGAATATCCTCAATGCCTGCCGCTCTCAAAGAGTTTTTAAGTGCAGCGACGGTTGCCGTAACGCGGTTCTTTAATTTGCGGTCATACGGTATATCCTCCCACAGCACAACAGCAATTTGTTCCGTTGTAACTGCCGCACCGTGCCTGTCCACAAGATATGCCAAAAGTTCTTTGGATTTTTCTCTTTCAAAAATAACCGGTTTGCCTTTTACAAATACTTCAAAATATCCGAAGGTCTGAACTCGGATATCACATGGTGCTTCAGTCTTTTCCAAAGACCAGTCCGTTACCATTTCGTCAAGGACTCTTTTTATCTCGGAAGCCGCCACCGGCTTCTTTAAATATCCCTTTGCAAACATTCCGAATGCGTCGATTGCATATTCACTGTATGCCGTACAAAAGAACAGATTAACCTTAGGGAAAATGATTTTAAGCTGTCTTGCAAGCTCCAATCCGCTCATTGTGCGCATTTTTATATCTAAAAACGCATAGGACAGCACCTCTCCACCAGCCGATAAAGCAGCGGCGTATTCTATTGCTTCTTTCGGCTTTCTGTATCCATGCAGCACAGCATTTGGAAATACTATTTTGAGTTCATGTGTTAATTCCGTTAACGCTAATTCTTCATCATCAACCACTAATATATGCATTTTAATTATCCTCCGTATTCTCTTTTGGTATGAATCGTATCTTAGCGACAGTTCCTTTTCCCGGTGAGCTTTCTATTGTAAGAGATGCACCAATCATCTGCTTTAGGCGTTCCCTTGTATTCAGAATTCCGATATGCGATCGTTCTTTATCCTCACTTATTAATTTTTCCGCATCAAACCCAACTCCGTCATCGCTCACTTCAATTACAATATATTCTCCGTCACAATATGTTTTCAGCGTCAGTGTTCCGCCGTTTTCCTTTTCACATATGCCATGCTTTACGGCATTTTCCACCAGTGGCTGTACGCTTAAAGCAGGGATAAAAAAGTTTTTTTCTTTTATATCATAGATAACCTTCAGTTCATTACCAAAACGAAACTTTTCCAGTTTCAAATAATTCTCTATATGAGAAAGCTCCCGGATAAAAGGGATAGGCTTTGTGTTATTCAGCGAATCCATATTCCCGCGCAGATATTCCGCAAAACTGCCTATCGCATCCCTTGCCTGTTCCGGATCCTTCCGGCACAAACCTCGAATTGCGTTTAGAGAATTATATAAAAAGTGTGGCTGTATCTGAGAAAGCATAACAGCAATACGGCTTTCGGAAAGCTGCATTTCCGTCTCCACCAATCGGTTCGTAATTTCTTCGTGAAACAAAATATAGATTACAATAAGAGATAAAGTTGTAGCTAAATATTCCGGTATAGGGTCCCAAATAAACTGCAGACTCATTGCCATCAGCGGCAAAATCGTAAAGGTGAGCAAAAACAGCGTCACCCGCAGAGACAGCATTTTTCTATAACTTAAAACAATCACAATTTCCCCAATTATGCCAATCAGATCAAATGCCCTGACAAGTCCGTACAACGGACCGTATACAAAATTGCCCTCCGCATCATAAGAGAAAAGGATACCATTAAACAACGAAACAATCGAAAGAATAATGAACAGACAGCATATCCCTGAAATAATATGGGCAGGTACTAATGAAACCTCCTTTTTTTCACGCACAAAATATATCAAACAATAGGTGTAGCTTGCTATCAGAAGATAACTGAAACCCAACGACATTAATGCTGAAAATTTAAGTACGGTAATATGCTCCGGAATACCTGCAAAAAACCAGATGCCTGCCTCACCTAACTGCATAAACAAGTTCGAAATCAGCAATACAATAAAGTGCTTCATAAACGTTCTTTTACGGTTGACATCTGCAACGGCTCCAATCAGCAAAAAGAATGTAACCAACGCAGAAAATACAAGTAAACATACGTTAAGCAGTTTCATTTCATTAAAAATCGGCATATCTGTTTCCCCTTACTTTGTAAAATACAAATGTCATATATATTTCGCACGTTATAAGCATATCCCATTTATGCTCTTCATTCCGAAACCGACACGCTTGATTAAAGCATCGTTTTCTCTGCCGTTTTTATGTACCTGCTACAAATGAACTTCTGTATTTGCTTGGCGAAATACCGTAGATTTCCTTAAATACCCTCGACATATGCGCCGGTGAGGAAAATCCGTTTCGGTCGGCGATTTCCGGCAGTGACAGCTTCGTGCGCCTTAGCATTTTCCCGGCATGGGAAGAACGGATAAGATTTAGATACTGCAAAAATGTCATCTGCGTTGCTTCCTTAAATAACTCCGAAAACCGCGATTTGCTCATATGTATATACTCTAACATATCCTTTAAGGATATATCCGTCATATACCGCTCATGCATATATTCTATGGAATTTATAATATCCGGTCTTACGAAATAACGCTCCTGCTTCAAATGCTCACGACACTGCGCCGGCGCGGTGCGCAAAAGATTTATAAGCTGAATTATATAGGTAAAGGCAAGCTTGTCCGACAGAATTTCATCATTATATGTATGTCTTTCGATTTCCCGCATACAAATTTCAATAAGCCTTATCATTTCCTCATCGAATTTGAATTTATATTCGTTTACGCCGCGAAACAGCGCCGCAAGCTCATCTTCCGACAAAAACGGTCTTAAAAGCTTGTTGGAAAAGCAAACCACACAGTTGGAAAAAGGTCCTGTGTCCTCCGTATAATGCACCGCATAGGGACTTATGACAATAAGCTCCCCCGCTTCAAGCACATACGGCACGTTGTTTATGAAAAGACGCTTCTTCCCTTTTCCTACAAAATATACCTCGTAGGCATTGTGATAATGCTGGCCTATCATATATTTAGGCTCCTTGTACTCGCGGCAGGACGCATAAATATAATCTATCGGATCGTAATATATTTTTCTCTTTATATCCACTTTAGCTCCTCCTTTTTAAGGGGTTTTGCTCCGTCATTTTGTAAATTTCAGGAACAACAGTCCGTTTCGGCAGCGGTTTTTCCGACATTGCGTTATTGCCGAAAGGGACTTTTTTCCAAATTCTATTCTATCAAAAAAGACGGAAATTTACAATGCAAATAGTACGATTTTTCCGCTAAATTTCCGTCAAGAAGTCCGATTTTGTTTAAAAAATCCGATTTTAGGCATATTTTACACCCAAAATGCCGATTTTTCAAGAGAATATATAACCTCAGCCACCGCATCGGATTCGTTATCCACCGTTATCCTGTCCGCTGCCGCTTTGACCGCATCGGAAGCGTTTGCCACCGCAACGCCCAGTCCGGCTTTTTTCACAAGGTCGAGATCGTTTTCATTATCGCCCATGCCTATTGTATTTTCGGGCTTAATGCCCAAAAGTGCGGCAAGCCTTAAAAGCCCCTCGCCCTTTGTGTTGCCCTTGGGAAGAATTTCGTAATACCATGGGCTTGACTGCACATAAGTATATTTATCCGCATAGGGGCTTTTTAAAATCGCTTCCCTTATAAGCGGCAGTTGTTCCTCCTCAACCATAAACAGCACCTTTCTCCAGGGTTTGGGGACCTCGGTATAGGGCATATCGTTGTCCTCAAAGTTTTCTATCTTCTGATGCTCATTTACTATTCTGTTTCTGCGGCAGAAATAAATCTTGTCCTGTGTGCATATTTCCACTCCGGCAAAGGGGTACTTGTCCGCAATATATTTTATAACCTCCTGTGCACCGCCGTCAAGCTCCGCCGCCCAAAGTTCCTTTTTCTTTTCTATGTCATATATCCCGCCGCCGTTAAAGCAGACCATGGGCGCGTTGGGCACGATATATTTAAGCAGCGGCTTAACTCCGCCCGGAACTCTGCCCGTAGCAAAGGTAAACAGTCCGCCCTCTGACATAAAATATTTTATCGCCTCTATATTTTTATCGGATATTCTCTTATCCCGCGTCAATATTGTATCGTCCAAATCGGTACAGAGCAGCAAGCCCTTAAATTTATTCATATTCATCCGTCCTTTCCCATGGAATTATACACCAAAATGCCCGCTGTGTCAAGCAGGGGTGCGGCAAAACCGCACCCTCAGACCGTCGACAAATTGGTCAGACCGTGCGGAATTTTAAATCAAAAACAAAAATATAATTTCTTGATATTACCAAAGGCATTCCATCGAGGAACGCCTTTGGTATGCACTTTCAGCGAAAAGAAACTCTACCGTACCGGCGTACGCCTACGAGTTCCTTTTCGCTAAATCTGACTCAATTTCTCGCAGTCTGCCAGCGTGTAGACAAGTTTGTCTACACGCTGAGGGGTGCGGCACCCTCTGCCGCACCCCTTTGCATACCCCTTTGCATTATTCCGTAATTTCCAAAACGGGTACTCCCGCTTTTACGCCGCCGTCCGTACATGGCGTTACGAAAGCGTAGCTGTCGGCATTGCAGACAACCATCGGCGTTGTCAGCTCATAGCCCTCGGAGCGTATTTTGCCTATGTCAAAGACTACAAGCAAATCGCCCTTTTTAACCTTTTGACCTTCCCTTACACAGGTTTCAAAATATTTGCCCTCAAGCTTAACGGTGTCAATGCCTATATGCATAAGCACCTCTGCGCCGCCGTCCGTTACCATTGCAACCGCGTGCTTTGTATCGGTGATATTCTCCACCGTTCCGTCTGCGGGGGCATACAGCTTGCCCTCGGAGGGCTCAATAGCAATTCCCTTGCCCAAAACTCCGCTTGCAAACGCCTCATCCTTTACCTCCTCAAGGGGTAAAAGCGTTCCGTTCATGGGTGAAGCAATGCTCATTGTGTTTTTCTTTGCCGGGGCATTTGACGGCGTCTTTTCCAAATAATCCTCCAGACGTGATTTTACTACCGAAACCTGCGGTCCGTAAATTATCTGTATGCCGTTGCCCTTGCGCACAACTCCCGACGCACCGCTCTTTTTAAGCAGGTCATCATCTACCGCTGCCGGGTCTGATACGGTTACGCGAAGCCGCGTTGCACAGCAGTCAAGGTCGGAAATATTCTCTCTGCCGCCCAAGCCGTTTACAATATATTCGCTTGCAGTATCAGCACTCTTTTTCGCATTCACATCCGCGCGGGTATAAAGCTTTGTTTCCTCGCCCTCAGCCTCTCTGCCGGGGGTCTTGTAATTAAATTTCTTTATCATAAAGCCGAATACAAAATAGTAAAGTACAAAGTACACCGCACCTACTGCAACAATCCAAATCCAATGGGTTTTGGCATTGCCCTGCAAAACACCGAACAGGAACATATCTATAATACCGCCCGAAAAGGTCATGCCCACTCCGACGTTTAAAATATGCATAAGCATATACGAAAGTCCCGCAAGAACACAATGCACACCGTACATCAGCGGAGCAACGAACAGGAACGTAAATTCCAAAGGCTCGGTAATACCGGTAAGCATTGCCGTCAGCGCTGCGGAAATAAGCAAGCTTCCCGCAATCTTACGTCTTTTCGGGTCCGCGCATTTGTACATTGCCAAAGCCGCGCCGGGCAGACCAAATATCATGAACGGGAACTTGCCCGCCATAAACCTTGTTGCCGAAACGGAGAACTGCTGTGTGGACTTTGACGCAAGCTCCGCAAAGAATATATTCTGCGCACCCTGCACAAGCTGTCCGTCAATCATCATCTCGCCGCCAACGGCAGTCTGCCAGAAGGGCATATAGAACACATGATGCAGTCCGAAGGGTATGAGCGCACGTTCTATTATACCGTAAATCCATGTTCCGGCATAGCCTGAGCTTAGAACAAGCGCACCTAACTTTGATATGAGCATCTGAACCACCGGCCAGACATAGAACATAACAATACCCACCAGAAGAAATACAAGACTTGATATTATCGGCACAAATCGAGTTCCGCCGAAGAACGAAAGCACCTGCGGCAGCTCGATTTTATAAAATCGGTTATGCAGTGCGGCAACACCCAAACCTACGATTATACCGCCGAACACACCCATCTGAAGCGTTGTGATACCCAGTGTCTGTGTTGTTGTGTTGGCACCCATGGCTTCCACGCCGCCTTTGGCGGTTATAAGCGCACTTATGGCAGTATTCATTATAAGATACGCAATTGCTCCCGAAAGCGCCGCAACTTCTTTTTCCTTCTTTGCCATACCTATGGCAACGCCCATGGCAAACAGCAATGCCAGATTGCCAAATACCACATTTCCCGCGCTTTTCATTATATCCAATATGGTATATAGCAGATTACCCTGATGTATAACGTTCGTCAGATGATATGCTTCAAGCATATTTTCATTGGTAAACGAGCTTCCTATGCCCAGAAGCAGTCCCGCCACCGGCAAAAGCGCGATGGGCAGCATAAACGAGCGTCCCACACGCTGCAAAACAGCAAAAATTTTGTCTTTCATAGATATCCCTCCTAACTTATAATATTATTATGGTTTTAATTTTCATTACTATACAAATTATTGCAGTATGGAAATATCATTTCCGGCACAAATCGAGTCCGTACCGTAGACAAACAACACCTCGTCATAGCCGTTTTCTTCATTAAGCCGCGAAACCGGCTCAAAATAATACCGCAGATCAACCATATCTATACGGCTGTAATGCTGTATTAAAAACGGTACCATCGCATGAGCAAAGGAGTCCTTTACAAGCAGCAGACTGCCGCCGTCGCTGTCGGGGTTTTCTATTCTTTCAAAAGGCTGATTTCCGTTTAAAAATACCGGGTATTTGTCAAGCTCCTCCAAATGTTCGTCAAACCACATCGACCCGTATAATTGCCCGTCTATCTCAACGGTCGCATTACTCGGATAGCGCCATACCTCCAGTGTGTCGCCTTTTTCATTCCAGAGCGCGCTTTTTGAATATGTTGTGCCGAAAAAGCCCTCATAGTTTTCTGCTTCATATTCTTCAAGGGGCAAAAAGCCGCGCTCGACGCAAAAAGCACGGTACGCCTCAAATGCACCTGCGGTTGTATAGTGATGATCTGTTTTGTAGTACAGCTGTATGCTGTCTTTAAGTTCTTTAAAGTATCCGCTCACCTCCACCCAACGTATTTCATCACAAACAGCGCCTTTTATTTTATCCAGCATCTCCCCGTCATGGTATACACGATGATTTTTAGGAAGCTTATCCTCCATAATATATCCCGTTGAGGGAATTATCATCATCGTCGAGGGAAGTCCCGTACTTCGCACAAAATCCAGTATTGCGCGGGTATTCTCGGTATAAATTTCTTCCCTATCCTCTATGGGCGTGTTAATAAGGTATCCGTCCCTGCCCTTATAGATTCCTCCCATGCCGTTTCTGCCGGTATAGAGCATATAATAGGAGTCCAATGCGGTAAATGAGTTGCGCATGGGGAAATGATCGTTTATATAGTCCTCGAATTTCCCCTCATATTTGCCGTTTAATACCGAGCTTACCGTAAGCTTTGGCATTTTGGCAAGAGTCCGCTTCTCATAAACCGAGGTTTCCTGCTTTGGAAGTGCCCAAAGCAGTATTCCCATAATAAATATGAACCCGCAAAAAAGTATCGTTAAAAGTTTATCGTAAAGCTTATTCATGGCAGCCTCCCGTTAAAACCTGAAGTATAAAAAGGGATTATAGCTTTGGCTTACAAGCGCGGCAGTGCATATTACAAGCAGCAGCGCACACAGCCCCAGCTCTGCCGCGGCGCGGAAACCGGGCTTCTTCATCCGCCTGTATATCACCTGCGTTATCGGTGTGCAAATCACTGCACTAAAGAGCATAAGCGGCATATATCCGAGTATAACGCTTGCCGCATCCGCGCCCAAAATGCCCTTTGCACCGCCGAACATATAGGAAATATATACTCCCATCTCGCTAAAATCCTCAAAGTAAAACAGCGCCCAGCCCATCACTATGAAAAACAGCGCGTAAATATGCTGTATCGGAGCGGGAGCCTTTGCAAGCGGTTTCCCGTACACAAACTTTTCCAGCACCAGAAGCACGAAAAAGTAAATTCCCCATAAAACGAAATTTATGCTCGCACCATGCCAAAAGCCCGTCAATGCCCACACGACAAACAGGTTAAATATATGCCGCGGCATACTGCATCGGTTTCCGCCCAAGGGAATATACACATAATCCCTAAACCATGTTCCCAGTGATATGTGCCACCTGCGCCAAAATTCGGTTATGCTCTTTGAAATATACGGATAATTGAAATTTTCCATAAATTCAAATCCGAACATTCTTCCCAATCCTATTGCCATATCCGAATATGCCGAAAAGTCAAAATATATTTGCATAGCATAGGCTATTATACCAATCCACGCGCCAATAACGCCGTTATCCGCACCCATCGGGCGAAGGGTATCCCATAAAAGTCCCATTTGGTTTGCGATAAGGACTTTTTTCGCCAGTCCAGTCACAAATCTGCGCACACCCGAAGCAAACTGCCCAATGTTTTCGTGCCGTTCTTCAAGCTGCCTTGCAATGTCCTTGTACCTTACAATGGGTCCCGCTATAAGCTGCGGGAAAAAGGAAACGTATGTGCCGAAGCTTATAATGCTTTTTTGCGCCTTGGTATCTTTACGGTATACGTCTATGGTGTAGGACATTGCCTGGAAGGTATAAAAGGATATACCTATGGGCAGAGGGATATTGGTCTTTGGCAGTGCCGCAAAAAGCGATATTTGGCGCAAAAGACCGTTTATGAAGTTGGTATACTTGAAAATCCCCAAAAGTCCCAGGCTTATTATTACAGAGAAAAGCACGAACGCCTTTGCAAGACGTTCGTTTTCCCTGTTCTTTTCTATTAAATATCCGAATATGTAATTTACCGTTACGGACAGCAGCATTATGAGTATAAATACCGGCTCTCCCCAACCGTAGAAAATCAAATTGACGAAAAGCAAGAATGCATTCCGCGCCTTTGAGGGAATGAGGTAATATATCATAAGCACTGCCGGCAGATATACAAAAAGGAATATCAATGAAGAAAAGTACATTTATTTATCCTCTTATTCTACCGTTGTCAGGCTGTCCACAACTGCCTGTGCAGCCGCATTGTCCGCCGAAGCGACATAAATAACATAATCTCCCACAGTTTTTATAACGCAGTCCTCAAGCTTTGTAACCTCGTCGGGCTTATAGCTTGCATAGCTTTCCTTCTGTGAAGCGACATATGCCTCAATCTGAGCCTGAGCCTCCTGGGCATCGGAGCTTTTTATAACCGCTATTTCATCAACAACCGCCTTTGTTCCGGCGTATGCGCTGCACTCCTCTACCTTTGAAGCGTCAAGACCCAGTCTTTTAACCTCGATGTCCTGAGCTATCGGCTCAAGATACTCCGTAAATGTAACGCTGCTTAAAACTCCGTCGGCAACGTCCGCCGTATTTAACTCAATCTTTGGCTTTCCGCAGCCTGTCAGGCACGCCGCCGACAGTGCCAGAGCCGCTATTGCTGTAATTACTTTTTTCATGTTCATAAACCTTCCCTTTCAAATATATTATCAGTTACCTGCCGCCATGCCCGAAAGCATCTTGACATAGTAATCTTTTTCAAAATGAATACCGTCCGACGCCGCTTTCTCCGGAAGATACCCGTCCGCATCCGCAAGCATATCGTAGACATTTACATAGGCTGCGCCGGTTTTTTGGGCAACCTCCTCTATGTATCCGTTGAATTTCAGTATATTATCCTTATTTGCCCCGTCCGGTGACGCGTCCGACGCGGTTTTGGACATGGGTGTTATTGACATAAGATATATCTGCGCCTCCGGCTGATAGCGCATTATTTTTTTAACAATCCGCGTATAATCCGATTTAAAGGTTTCGCCGCTGGGCCATGCACACTCGTTTTCGCCGAACATCAAAAACACCTTGCTGTACTGCTTTGTGCCGTTAAGCTCGTCTATAATCGGAACAGTGCCGTTGTCAGCGGCCGTACTTTCCGCCGTTGACACGTTAAGCCCCACCTTGCCGAAATAATCCGCGTCCTCCAAAAGCCCGAAGGCCTCCATGGACGCAACCATCGAATTGCCCAAAAATACCGAATTTTTAAAATATCCCTGATTTATGTCCTTGCTGGGTGCATTGGGATTTGCGGTTGCCGTCACCGTTCCCTTTACCTGTATGCCCGCGGGATTATGTGTTGTTTTCGGAACATTTTCGGATATTTTCCCGTATATTGCCGGAATTTCGGTTGACTGCGGCATTTGAGTTTCTGCCGGTGCCGGTACCTCCGGCTCAGAGCCTGAACAGCCCCGTATCATTAAAACCAAAATCAGCACTGCCGCAGCAACCAGCAGCACGAGCGCTGTTGCTCTCCTCATAAATATCTGTTTTTTCTTTCGTTGATCGGTTCGTCTTTTTAATTCTCTTATTCTTCTTCTTTGCTCGGCGCCCATCCGACACGCCCCCTTTAACGCCAAAAGTTATGTATAAAAATGTCGAAATAACTCAATTTTTATTCTATCATGTTTTTACGACTTAGTCAAGGTATTTTTGCCATTTGGCAAAAAAATGTAACATAAGCAAAACGGCACCCGGAAACCAATCCCAAAATGCCGTTAAAATGTATTACTGTGCCAAAAGCTTTTCCAGGGAGGCAAGCTTCACGCTCGTCACAAATACCTTACACGCCTCCGTAAGCTCCTGCGGTGAGGGAAGCGTCGGCGCTATTCTTATGTTTGAATCCTTCGGGTCTTTTCCGTAGGGGTATGTGGCACCCGCGCCGGTCATGATAACTCCCGCCTCGCGGCAAAGCTCCACAACCCGCTTCGCACAGCCCTCAAGGGTGTTAAAGGATATGAAATATCCGCCCCGGGGCTTTGTCCACTCGCCTATGCCCAAACCGCCCAGTTCCTGTTCAAGAGCGTCCTCAACCGCCTTAAACTTGGGTCTTAGCATTTGAGCCTGCTTTTCCATATGCGCCTTTACCCCGTCAAGACCGCCCAAGAACTTAACGTGTCTTAGCTGATTTATCTTATCATGGCCTATGGTCTGAATTGTCATCTGCTTTTTGATAAATTCAAGGTTTGCCTCCGATGCCGCCATTGCAGCCACACCGCCGCCGGGCAACGTGATTTTCGAGGTTGAAGCAAACATATATACCATATCGGGATTGCCCGCCTTTTCACATTCGTCTATAATATTTAATATTTTATCCTGTTTATCCTCATAAAGATGATGAACGCAGTAAGCATTATCCCAGAAAATCCTAAAATCCTTTGCCGCGCATTTTAAAGAAGCCATTCTCTTTACGACCTCGTCCGAATAGGAAATACCCGTAGGATTTGAATACTTCGGAACGCACCAGATACCCTTTATGCTCTCGTCCGAGGCAACAAGCTCCTCGACCATGTCCATATCGGGTCCATCATCATTCATGGGAATGTTTATCATTTCTATTCCGAAAAATTCCGTTATTGCAAAATGCCTGTCATAGCCCGGTACGGGGCATAAAAACTTCACCTTGTCAAGCTTTGACCAGGGAACGGAACCCATAACCCCGTGAGTTACCGACCTTGAAACCGTATCGTACATTATATTCAGGGAAGAATTTCCGTAAATAATAACCTTTGACGGGTCTACCTCCATTATATCAGCCATAAGCTTTTTACATTCGGCAATACCGTCAAGACCGCCGTAATTTCTCAAATCAAGTCCGCCGCTTTTTAGCACATCCTTTGAGGAAACACTATCCACAACTCCAACTGACAAATCAAGCTGATTTGCTCCGGGCTTGCCCCTCGACATATCAAGCTTTAATCCCTCGCTTTTTAAATCCTCATACTGTTTTTGCACCTGCGTCTTTTGTGCTTTAAGCTCGTCATACGACATATCCAAATATGACACCTTGACCATCCTCCCGCATATATTATCGTTTCTATTATAATATAAATCCCAAAACTTATCAATAGCGCGAAATTAAGTTTGTATATTTTAAACTACTAAATTTTTTTAAGGTGTGTTTTTATGTAGGATTTTACTCCCACTTTACAAGCATACTGTATTAAAATGGGGGTTGTAATGCAAAGAAAAATGTGTTATAATAAGCTTAACATTTTATTGAAAGGAAGTGCATCAGATGCCGATAAGAATACCCGACAAGCTGCCTGCCACAAAACAGCTTAGAAATGAGAATATTTTTGTCATGTCCGAAACAAAGGCAATGCATCAGGACATAAGACCGCTGCGGCTTGTTATAGTAAATTTGATGCCCACCAAAATAACTACGGAAACACAGCTTCTGCGGCTGCTTTCCAACTCCCCGCTGCAGGTGGAGATAGATTTTTTGCAGATGGATACTCATTCTTCAAAGAACACTCCCGCAGAGCATCTTATAACCTTTTACAAGACCTTTGACCAAATAAAGGACTCGCGTTATGACGGCATGATAATAACCGGCGCACCGGTGGAGAACCTGCCCTTTGAGGAGGTGGACTACTGGCCGGAGCTTGTAAAAATAATGGAATGGTCAAAAACCCATGTGACCTCAACGCTTCACATATGCTGGGCGGCTCTGGCGGGACTGTATTACCACTACGGAGTACCCAAGTATGCCCTGCCCGAAAAATGCTCCGGCATTTTCCCCCACAAGGTAAACCGCCGCACCGCAAAGCTTGTAAGAGGCTTTGACAACATCTTTTACGCGCCCCATTCAAGGCACAGCACAATCTTAAGAGAGGATGTGTGCAATGTAAAGGAGCTTGAAATTCTTGCGGAGTCCAGCGAGGCGGGAGTGTACATCGTATTTACCAAGGGCGGCAGACGGATTTTTGTAACGGGACACGCGGAGTATGACGCAAACACGCTAAAGGATGAGTATTTCCGCGATTTGGAGCGTGGGCTTAATCCCAAAATACCAAAAAACTATTTCCCCAAGGACGACCCCACAAAACGTCCTGTGGTGCGTTGGAGATCACACGCAAATCTGCTGTTCTCAAACTGGCTTAACTATTTCGTTTACCAGATAACGCCCTATGATATCGATTCAATAATTTAAAAAGGAGCATATATAAAAATGTCAATCAAAAAAACACTTTTCGGAACAACAAAGGACAATGAGCAGGTGTATATGTACACCCTCGACAACGAAAAAGGCTTAAGCGCCGAAATCTTAAACTTGGGCGGAATTATAAGAAGCCTTATCGTCACAGGCGCGGACGGAACCAAAACCGACGTAGTTCTCGGACATGAGGATTTGGAGGGCTATGTCACAAAAAGCGGTTACTTCGGTGCGCTTGTCGGCAGACACGCCAACAGAATTAAGGAGGGACGCTTTACCATAGGCCAAAACTCCTACACCGTAGGCACAAACGAGGGCAAAAACAGCCTTCACGGCGGCTTTGTGGGCTTTGATAAAAAGGTATGGGAGGTAAAGGAGCATGACGGTGCAGAGCCAGCTATAGAGCTTTCCTTGGTATCCCCCGACGGTGACGAGGGCTTTCCGGGCAAGCTTGATGTAACGGTTGTGTACACAATAACCGAGGACAATGCCATAAGAATAGAATACAAGGCAAAGAGCGACAAGGACACTGTTTTGAATATGACAAATCACAGCTATTTCAACCTTTCGGGACATGACAGCGGCAACATAGGGGATCAGATTTTGCAGCTTAACTCCGCCTTCTACACCCCCAATGATAATGAGTGCATGCCCACAGGCGAGGTACTTTCGGTTACCGGAACGCCTTTCGATTTCCGCGCGCCCAAGCCCTTTGCTCAGGACATTGACGCGGACTTTGATCAGCTTAAGACCTTTAGCGGCTTTGACCATAACTTTGTAATATCCGGCAGAGGAAAAAGGCTGTTTGCCGTTGCCTCATCACCCAAGACCGGAATTACCATGGAGGTTATCTCCGACCAAAGCGGAGTGCAGCTTTACACCGCAAACAAGCTTCGTGAGGGTACATACAAAGGCGGCGCAGCCTACGGTGCGAGAAACGCATTCTGTCTTGAAACCCAGTGCTTCCCCAACGCAATGGAGCACAGTCATTTCCCCTGCCCTATTCTTAAAAAGGACGAGGAATACAACACCGTAACCGAATATAAATTCACAGTAAAGTAATGACAACAAAAAAGGATGCCTGAGCATCCTTTTTTCAGCGTGTAGACAAACTTGTCTACACGCTGGCAGACTGCGAGAAATTGAGTCAGATTTTGCGAAAATGAACTCGTAGGCGTACGCAGGTACGGTAGAGTTTATTTTCGCAGAAAGTGCATACCAAAGGCAGTATATTTTTGTTTTAGATTTCAAATCCCGCACGGTCTGACCAATTTGTCGACGGTATGAAAAAAGGATGCCTGAGCATCCTTTTTTCATACCTGATTTTATCAGCCAAGCTTTGCCTGGTTTATCTTTATACCGGGGCCCATTGTCGATGTAACAACAACGCTTCTTAAATACTGACCCTTTGCAGCTGACGGCTTTGCCTTTACAACTGCGCCTACAAGAGCAGTAAAGTTGTCCTGAAGCTTCTGCGCACCGAAGGAAACCTTTCCTATGGGGCAGTGAATGATATTTGTCTTATCAAGTCTGTACTCAATCTTACCTGCCTTGATTTCATTAACAGCCTTTGTTACGTCCATGGTAACAGTGCCTGCCTTCGGTGACGGCATAAGACCCTTGGGGCCCAAAACCTTACCCAAACGTCCTACAACACCCATCATATCCGGAGTTGCAACAACTACGTCGAAATCAAACCAGTTCTCTGACTGGATCTTCTGTACCAAATCCATATCGCCTACATAGTCAGCACCTGCTGCCTGCGCCTCGTCAGCCTTGGGACCCTTTGCGAATACCAAAACCTTTACGGACTTACCTGTGCCGTGGGGCAGAACGATTGCGCCTCTTACCTGCTGGTCGGCGTGTCTTGAGTCAACACCTAACTTGATATGAGCCTCAACAGTTTCGTCAAATTTAGCCTTTGCTGTCTTTATAACCAGCTCCATAGCGTCGCTTGTGTCATACAGCTTTGACTTATCGATCAGCTTTACGCTGTCCTGATACTTCTTTCCTCTAAACATATTCTTTCCTCCTTACGTGGTCAAACGAGCCTTGCTCTCCCACCATTCTCACAAAATTAGTCGCCTACAACAACGCCCATGCTTCTGCATGTACCGGCGATCATGCTCATAGCCGCCTCAACGCTTGCAGCGTTTAAGTCGGGCATCTTCTGCTCGGCAATAGCCTGAAGGTCAGCCTTTGAAATAGTAGCTACCTTTGTCTTGTTCGGTACGCCCGAACCGCTCTGGATCTTACAAGCCTTCTTGATAAGAACCGCAGCCGGCGGAGTTTTTGTTACGAATGTGAAGGATCTGTCGGCATATACCGTAATAACAACGGGGATAATAAGACCTGCGTCCTTCGCTGTCTTTTCATTAAATTCCTTTGTAAACTGCATTATGTTTACACCATGCTGACCCAGTGCGGGACCAACAGGGGGAGCCGGGGTTGCTTTACCGGCAGGAATTTGTAACTTAATATAACCTGCAACCTTTTGTGCCATAATGGCCACCTCCTTAAAATTTTAGCAATTCAATGCTAATAATGTGGTAAAAAGCGGACGATAACTCGTCCTCCCACTGTCACCAGAGGGATTTGTGCATCTGCACTCTGCGCAAAAAGCGCAACACGCTTTGCGTGTCTATATACAGGGCATTATTACTGCCCGTATAAGCTTTACTCTACCCTTTCAAGCTGAGTATACTCAATCTCGACAGGGGTTTCGCGTCCGAACATCGAAACCAGAATTTGAACCTTTCTTGTTTCGTTGTCAATGCTTGTAACCTTACCGGAAAAGCCCTCCATATGTCCCGATTTGATTGCAACCAAATCTCCGACCTTGAAGTCTATTTCCTCCATACGAATTGAATCAATGCCCATCTTTTCCACTTCCTCATCGGTCAGCGGAACGGGCTTTGAGCCGGGACCTACAAATCCCGTAACTCCTCTTGTATTTCTGACAACGAACCAGCTTTCATCGTTCATAACCATTTTAACGACAACATAGCCGGGGAAAATCTTTCTCTTTACGATTTTCTCCGCGTCGCCCTTTTTCTCAACCACATCCTCCGTAGGAACGACCACATTGGGAATCATGTCCTGGATACCGCGGTTTTCAACGGACTTTTCGATATTGGCTTTAACCTTATTCTCATAACCCGAATATGTGTGTACCACATACCATTTTGCTTCTTCGGCCATAATACAGCTCCTTCCCTGTTACAGATAAATTACAGTAAATTGGTAAGGAACTGGAACAGCCTTGCAAAACCGAAATCGAGCAATGACAATATAACGGTAACTATTATTATAAATGTAATAATAACGCCTGTGTTGTGAATCAGCTGATCCTTTGTGGGCCAAGTGACCTTTTTGAGCTCGGCTCTGCAATCCTTAAAATAACGGATGAGCCCGCCCTTCTTCTTTTTTGCTGTATTCTGCTCTGCCATAATTTTTTACTCCTTGCTCAATAAGCTTACTTTGTTTCCTTGTGAAGAGTGTGCTTTCTGCAGAACTTACAGTACTTGTTCATTTCAAGTCTGTCGGGATCGTTCTTCTTATTCTTCATTGTGTTATAGTTTCTCTGCTTACATTCCGTGCAAGCTAATGTAATTTTTACTCTCATCTGTTACACCTCCGTTTTTCATGTATGCCCTCAGCTTTTTGTATACACAAAAAAAAAGAGCCTTTTTCCTTATCGCAATCATTATAACATTAACGGGACATCTTGTCAAGAGTTTTTTACAATATTTTTATGATAAATCTTACAAGATTTTTCATGTTTGTTTATAAATATTTTATACTTTTATTATATACTGTTGATAAAGATGAGGTAAAATATAACCATAGACCGGTTTATGAATATTTTTTTAGGAGGAATTACCATGAAAAACAAAAAGCTTATTGCAGCAATCGGCGCTGTTTCGGGACTTTGTATACTCTCTACGGCGGCGCTTGCAAACTATCAGACATCAAACGGCTATGATATTTTAAAGAAAGCCCTTTTGTCTGTGTACAAATACGAAAACTGTACAATAGAAACCAATGCAGCCATGACTGCCGATTCCGAGGAAATTGCAGGAACTTATTGCAGGATTGAATATGATATGCCTTCAAAGCAAAAATATATTCAAAACTCAAACAGCGAGTCCGGCGTTGATGTATACTTTAGCGAGGAATATCAGCAGGACGGCAAAATATACTACAGCCAGCCCGGCTCAGATTATTTTTCTTATGAGCACGACTTTTTAGACACAGTGTTTGACGTATCACTGGAGGAATACACCTCAAAAAGCACTCAAAAAATGCTGCGCTTTGCGGAGCTTTTGGGCGATACGGTTGTGGGAGATTTAAAGAACAACTTTATATGCGTTGGGGACAGCGACGGGCAAAGAAGCTATGAGGTTTCCTTAAGCTCGGTACAAATTCCGGAGCTTATAAATGCCGGTTTGGGAGCAATGTTCTCCATAGAAAACAACAATTCACGTTACATTGAGAACTACGAGCCGAATCGGACGGAGCAGGCGATAAACAACCTCTGGGACAATCAGCGGGTGTACACCATTAACTGCCGCTACAGCGTCGATAAGGATAATATGCTCACAGACCTTGAGGGTACAATAATATTTAAGGGTACGGATCAGACCGGCGCAGAGCATGACATGACGGTGTTTATCAGCACAAAATTTTCAGACATCGGAACAACCTCGCCCAAACACCTTGACACAAGCAAGGTAAAAATCACCGATGCAGAGGTTTACAACGCGGAAGAAACAGAGGAATCGGAGGACTGAAACAGCTATGATTGAGGTAAACGGACTGACAAGGCTTTATAAAAACAACCGCGGCATAAAAAACCTTTCCTTTAAGCTTGAGGACGGCGACATACTGGGGCTTTTGGGTCCCAACGGCTCCGGCAAAACCACAGCCATGAAAGCAATGCTTGCGCTGATAAGAACGGACTGCGGCACCGTCAAGGTGGACGGAAAGGATATACACGAGGATTTTGAGGAAATTATGGCAAGTACGGGAGCTCTCATTGAGGCTCCCGCCATATACAAGGACCTAAGCGCCTACCGCAATATGTATCTTGCCGCAAAAAGCCCCGATGAAAGAGCGGAAATTGACCGTATGCTCGATTTGGTGCATCTTCTCCCCTACAAGCACGAAAAGGCGGGCAAATTTTCCCTTGGCATGAAGCAGCGGCTGGGGCTTGCCGAGGCGCTTATGGGCAAGCCGCGGCTTGTGATTTTGGACGAGCCGGTAAACGGACTGGATATTGAGGGCGTTGTGGAGATAAGGGAGCTGATAAAGGATATGAACAAAAAATTCGGCACAACCTTTATAATTTCAAGCCACATCGCCTCGGAAATTGAAAAGCTTTGCACCAAAACGGCGGTTATATCCGAAAGCGAGCTTATTGCCATGGAGGATACGGAGAAGATAATGTCCCTGTATCCGTCAATGGAGGACTATTTCATTGAAAAAATCCGCGAAAGGAGGGCGAGAGTATGAATGCGCTTATTTATATGTACAAAAATGAGCTTTACAAGCTTTTTTCAAAAAAGAAATATATTGTATTTTTAATAATTGCCTCATTATTCTGCCTGCTTCGCTACGGCGGCTCGGCACTGGTGGCACGTTTATCCGAGGGAAATGTACGGCTTGAGGGAAATATCATTCTCGAAATGCTTCCGTTTTTCTGCGAGATAATGGTTCCGGTGATGATATTCACCGCTTCTGTGGAGCTGTTCACCTCCGAATACAGTTCGGATACCATGAAAGCCTGTCTGCTGCACCCGGCTTCGAGGTTTAAGGTGCTTACGGCAAAGTTTCTTGCCGTATTTACCTTGGGCGCGGTTTCGCTTATTGCCATGTACATAGTATGCGTGCTTGTGCAGCTTATATCCGGCGGCTCTTTAAGTAGCGCACCCATCACCCTTGCGGCATATGTCATAGACATTATACCCCTCATTGCCGTAACCGCCTTGGGAGTGCTTATAAATGTGGTTTTAAGAAGTCCGTCGGCGGCAATGCTTCTTTCTCTTGCCGTTTATGCGGCAATGAAATGCGCCGGCAGATATGTTGCCGGAAGCAGTTCGGTGCTGTTTACATCATATTCAAAGCTGCATACGCTGTTTCTGGGAAGCGCCCTTCCCCTCTCATCAATAATATACAAGCTGGGAATTTTATTGGGCAGCATCTTGATTTTATACTCGCTTTCGTATATAATATATGACAGCAAGGATATATAGCAATGAAAATACGTCAGAAATTCGGATTTTACAATATCATAATGCTTATAACGCCTATTTTTCTTATAGGCGTTATTTCCGTACTTTTCGTATTTTTATTTGTGATGAAGTTTCCGGTTGAGGAATTTTCCGTAACCCGCGCCCAGCTTTTAAACCCCGTAACTCTCATAAGGTCCGCCGGGCAGTTTATAAGCGCAAATCCCGGCTCTGTGATTTATGTGTTCTGGTGGGCAATACTGTGTATCAGCGCCATTGCGGTTCCGACAACGGTAATAACCCGCATTATGAGCAAGAGCCTTACCGAGCCGTTGGACACGCTTACAAAAAGCGTAGAGAATATAAAAAACGGCAGACTTAATTTTGAGGTAATGGGCAGCGATTACGATGAGCTTAACGCGCTGTGCGAGGGCTTCGACTCCATGCGCCGCGCACTGCTTGCCTCACGCCGCCGGGAGGAGGAATTAAAGGAGGAGCAAAAGCTTCTTATCGCCAATATTTCCCACGATTTAAAAACTCCGGTAACCTCCATAAAGGGTTATATAGACGGAATAAATGACGGCGTTGCCGACACTCCCGAAAAGCTTGCCAAATACCTAAGCACAATACGCAGCAAGGCAGATGCAATAGAAAGCCTTGCAAACAACCTCCGCGCCGCGTCCGTTACGGAAAAAGCCGAGGAACTGTGTACCGGGGATATAAGGGAGCTTTTATATGATATTTTAGACAGCTACCGCCTGGATTTGGAGGCGTGCGGCATTAAGGTGACAACCGATTTTGCCGAGGGTGAGCTGATTGTGAGGATTGACGGCAAAAAAATGAAGCGTGTTTTTTCCAATATAATAGAGAACACCATAAAATACAGACGTGCCGACAGCCAAAGTCTTATCGTCCGCGCCTTTGCCCAAGACGGCAGCGTATATATTCACTTTACCGATGACGGCATCGGAATAGACCCGGCTCAGCTTGCGAGTGTATTTGATATTTTCTACAGGGCGGACACCTCCCGCACCTCCCTTATCCAAGGAAACGGACTGGGACTGGGAATAGCCAAAGGCATAGTAGAAGCCCATGGCGGCAAAATATGGCTAACAAGCGCCGGCGAGGGCAAGGGTACAACAGCGGCAATCAGTCTGCCGCAATACAAGGAGGAGAGCAATGAAAAGGATTTTAATAATCGAAGATGACCGCGAGATTGCGGAGCTGGAGCGGGATTATCTTGTGATAAACAACTTTGAATGTGACATAGAAACCACCGGCACCTCCGGGCTTGCGGCGGCAATAAGGGAAAACTATGACTTATGCATAATCGATATTATGCTCCCCGGCATTGACGGCTTTGAGGTGCTGTCGCAGCTTCGGCGCGTTAAGCAGACGCCGGTTATTTTCCTGTCAGCAAAAAGCAGTGACATAGACAAAATCCGCGGTTTGGGTCTGGGCGCGGACGATTATATGACAAAGCCCTTCAGCCCCGGCGAGCTTGTGGCAAGGGTAAAAGCGCATATTTCGCGCTACGAAGCCCTTTTACGCCCCTCAAAGGACATTATAACCGTACGTTCCCTCTACATTGATCCCCAGGGGCATATGGTAAAAATAAACGGCAACGAAATACCCATGACCGCAAAGGAGTTTGACCTGCTGCTGTTTTTAGCGCAAAACCCCAACCGCGCTTTTTCAAAGGAACAGCTTTTCGACAAAATCTGGGGCTTTGAAGCGATAGGCGACATTTCCACCGTTGCGGTACACATACAACGCATAAGAGAAAAGCTTTCGGTAAGCGGAGAAAAATTCATTGACACCGTCTGGGGCGTAGGCTACAGATTTTTAAAATAAACAGGAATACAAACGGCAGCCGCCTTTCGCACATCTGTAATGCGCAAGGGCCGCTGCCGTAATAATATTTGGGACTTATTCGGTCACCGCAAAGCATATCTTATTTTTAAAGGCAACGCCGTATTTTATGATATTTCTATATCCCCGGCTTTTTGCCTCCGCGTCATAGTCCATATCGTTAATCTGCTTTAAGGCTCTTTTGGCCGCCGTTTCTATTTCTTCTTCCGGTCTGCACACCTTAAATTCGATTATTACCGCATCAGTAAACATATCCTGACGATACAAAGCCAAATCGCTTCTGCCGTCACCTGTTTCGCGGTTTGATTTTATTTCATAATATATATTACCTGCCAAAAGCCCCGACACAAGCCCATGATAAAAGGCTTCGGTGTTATCATAGAAGCTTATGCTTGATTTTAAAAGCTTTGTTATGGGCGCGGCAAAGCCCGCCGCGTCATTGCTTAAGAGCGCTTTATATAATTCGTCC
>JAQXZB010000043.1 GCA_029226975.1 Clostridiales bacterium
CCTTCTCATCGTTTGCGATTGACTTAAGCTCTGCCTTGTCCTCAGCGGAAAGCACATCGCTTGCGAGCCAAAGCTCGTAGGTTTCTTTATAGCCCATCAAAGACATCTCCTTTATTTTTTTAGTATATATAATATCATATATATTTATTATACTATATATCACTCCTGTTTTCAATCGTAAAAGTGAAAAAATTTAAAAAAAATTATTGTTATAAAGCACTAAAAAGCCGGAATAATGCCCTGTGAAAAAATTTATCTTGACTATATCGACATTTTGTTATAAAATATATTATTATGGGATATTGCAGGAAAATATTCCCTTACAATTACGATATGAGGAGGCTGTTTTATGGCTGTTACTATTGAGGAAAATAAGTCCAAAAAAGGAAGAGTAATAATTACGGTTGCGGCAGTGCTTTTGCTGCTTGTAATCGGTGCGGTAGGGATAAGCTTTACCGATACCGGCGGCGTAAATCCGCCCAATGATATAGGATACATCGAAATTGCCGAGGGACAGGACACTGACCAGGTGGCAGGGCTTCTTAAGGAGAGTGGTATAATCAAATTCCCAATGGTGTTTAAGCTTCAGGCTATAATCGGCGGCTACAGCGGACATTTCCAGGCGGGAAGCGCCTATATAGAAAAGGGAATGAGCTACAAGGATATTCTCGATATGCTCATAACTCCGGCGAGAAACACCGTAAAGGTGGTTGTGCCCCAGGGTTGCGATACCGTTGAGCTTGCCCGTACGCTTTGCGACGCGGGGCTTGTGGTATGGGATGATTTCTTTGCCGCACTGTCAAACCCGGCAGATTACAGTTATCGGTTTATTGACGAAATGCCCATAAGGGACGATACCCTGGAGGGATATTTGTACCCGGCTACCTATGAAATACCCTATGGCATGAGCGCCCATGATATTGTGGATTTAATGCTTTCAACCATGGACGCAAAGCTCCATGAGGAGGACTATGTGCGCGCGGCGGATATGGGGCTTACGATGGATCAGGTTATTACCATGGCGTCACTGGTGGAGCGCGAAACCCTGCCCGGCTGCGACCTTAACCGGGTTGCGGCGGTGTACATTAATCGTGCGCGCTGCAATATGCCCTTGGAGTCAAAAGGCTCAATTCAGTTTATTTTAGGCGAGAGAAAGCCGGTGCTTTCCATTGCCGACGCAAAAACCGATTCAAAATACAATACCTTTATGTACTGCGGTCTGCCCATAGGTCCCATAGGCAACCCCGGCGTGGACGCGATAAACGCGGTTTTAAATTATGCGGGCGGCGAGGATTATTATTATGCGCTTATGGCGGACGGTTCACAGGTATTTGCTTCCGATTATGATACCTTTATGGCGGAGCTTGCCGGAAAGGAAACCGCCATAGACCTGGACGAGGACGTTATAACCAATATTGATGACAGAATAGGAGATTTCGGCGCAGTGGCGCAGATACAATAAGTATGATAGAATATGATAAGGATGCAATAGTCCCTCCGTATATAACAAGCTATCTTAGGGAAAAAACTGTGCATAACGATGAATTTTTGCATGAGCTGGAGGACTATGCAAAGGAAATGAGCATACCGATTGCGGAGCCGGAAACCGCCAGATTTCTTTCGGTTATGGGGCGCATAATGCGCCCGAAGCACATTCTTGAAATAGGAACGGCTATCGGCTACAGTGCGATACTCATGTCAAAAACCCTTGCCGAGGGCGGAAAAATAACCACTGTGGAGTATAATCCTCAAATGGCAATATCCGCAAGGGAAAATATCCAAAAAGCCGGACTTTCGGATAAAATAGAGGTTATTGAAGCGGACGCAAAGGAATATTTGGGGACGCTTTCGGGAAACTATGATATGATATTCCTTGACGGACCCAAGGCGCATTATATTTATATGCTTGACGATTGCGTGAGGCTTCTAAAAGAGGGCGGAGTGCTTATTTCCGATAATGTACTCTACAAGGGCATGGTGCCTGATGATGACCATGTGATAAGGCGCAAAATAACCATAGTAAAGAGATTGAGAAAATATATAGACGCGCTTATGGAGCGCGCGGATTTGGAAACCTCGCTGCTGTCACTGGGCGACGGGGTGACGATTTCAGTAAAAAAATAGGAGAATGTTAATGAGAAAACCCGAACTGCTTGCTCCGGGCGGAAGCTTGGAGAAGCTAAAAACTGCAATAGATTTCGGCGCGGACGCGGTATATGTGGGCGGCGAAGCGTACAGCTTAAGAACTGCCGCGGAAAATTTCACCGCAAAGGAGCTTCGCGAGGGCATAGACTATGCCCACGCAAGAGGAAAAAAGGTCTATCTTACGGCGAATATCATTCCGCACAACGAGGATATAGAAAAATTTGAAGGCTTTATAAAGGAAATGGCTCCTATGGGCTTTGATGCGGTGCTTATTGCCGATTTGGGAATGTTTGACATGGTGAGGGAGCTTGTGCCCTCACTGCCGGTGCATATAAGCACTCAGGCAAATAATGTAAATTACCGTTCGGCTATGGTATGGCACAGAATGGGCGCAAAGCGCATTGTGCTTGCACGAGAAATGTCCTTTGAGGAGATTGCCCAAATAAGGGCGCACATTCCCCCGGAATTGGAGCTTGAAGCCTTTGTTCATGGCGCGATGTGCATATCCTATTCGGGACGCTGTCTGCTTTCCAATTACATGACCCACCGGGACGCCAATCAAGGAAGCTGCTCCCACCCCTGCCGCTGGAATTACAAGCTGGTGGAGGAAAAACGGCCGGGACAGTATATGGACGTGTTCGAGAATGAGCGGGGTACGTTTATATTCAATTCAAAGGATTTATGCATGATAGAGCATATCCCGGAGCTTGTAAAAAGCGGAATAGAAAGCTTTAAGATAGAGGGGCGCGTAAAGACCGCCTATTATGTGGCTACGGTTGTGGGGGCGTACAGACGGGAGATAGACCGGTATTTTGCCGACCCGGAGGTCTATACCTTTAATGAGGAGGAGCTTAAGGAGCTGTGCAAGGTGAGCCACCGTCCGTATACTACGGGATTTTATTATCACAAGCCCGACGAGAACTCGCAGGTTTATACAACAAGCTCATATATAAGGGAATATGACCTTGTGGGCTTGGTGCTTGATTATGACGAGAACACCCATATTGCTACGATAACCCAAAGAAACCGTTTCTTTGACGGAGATGAAATAGAGATAATGCAGCCGGGAGAGCCGTATTTTGTGCAGAGGGCGCATGATATGGTAAATGAGGAGGGCGAAAAAATAGAGGTTGCCCCCCACCCGGAGATGATACTGACAATGCCGATGGCAAAGCCGGTAAAAAAAGGAGCAATGCTCCGTAAGAAAAAATAACAACTACAGGTACACCGCATGGAGAAAGCAAGCTCTCTCCATGCGGTATTTTATCTTTTTTTTACACAATTATAATGTTTATATCTTTGCCTAACTTTTTGGCATAATCAATAGTGTGCTTTGTTCCTCGCGATAAACCGTCCCAAAAGATGAGAATGGAATCCGCAATCTCTACCATTTTATTGTTTCGCTTTAACGGGGCGCCGCGGCGGTATAATTTGTATTCCGGGCGCAAAATCAATTTTGAAATCCTATTCAAATCGGCATATTGCTCTGCTAAAGTATCAACGCCCGCGGCACCTCCTGTTATTATGAGCGTAGTATCATTTGGTATATACGGGGATATATCGAATTTTTGTATGCTTCGTGAGCCGGCTATAAGTAATTTCATAAAATACCTCAATTCGTCAATAATATGTCTATAATGCGTCATTTATACCTATTCATTATATCATAGCGTTATAATAAAGTCAATACTTAATCTAAATTGCGTCAAAAAGGAGCATAATATGAAAGATAATTTACCGCGCTATACCATGAGAATTGAAAGAGCCTTACTGGACAGGCTGCAATATATTGCAAAATATGAAGGACGTACCGCAAATAAACAGCTTGAACAGCTTGTAAAAAAATGCATACATGATTTTGAATGTAAAAACGGAGAAATTACGGATAAAATGATAGAAGAAATGTATTCTAACCGTATTTAAAGGGTATTGAATAAAGTCTGTTTTTGGCATTTATACACCGAAAGGAGCGCAGGCTCCTTTTTTGCTCTTGCAAACATAGGTATAATATGGTATAATTTGATTATGCAACCTCGTGTTACTATGCGGGACGGGGAAAACAATAAGAAAGGAAAAATATTATGTGGGCATACGAAAGTGTATTTTATCAAATATATCCGCTGGGCTTTTGCGGCGCGCCCTTTGAAAATGACGGTGTTTTGGAGCATCGGATTTTGAAGGTGGAGGAGTGGATACCGCATATAAAGCGGCTCGGCGCAAACGCTGTGTATTTTTCACCGGTGTTCGAGTCGGACACCCATGGCTACAATACGCGGGATTATAAAAAAATCGATACAAGGCTCGGTACAAACGAGGATTTTAAAAAGGTTTGTGAGGATTTGCACCAAAACGGTATAAAAGTGGTTTTAGACGGCGTGTTTAACCATGTGGGCAGGGGCTTTTGGGCTTTTCGCGATGTGTTGGAAAAAAGAGAGGCTTCGCCTTATCGGGACTGGTTCCATATCGATTTTAACGGCAACTCCTGCTATAATGACGGACTTTGGTACGAGGGCTGGGAGGGCAATTATGACCTGGTAAAGCTTAATTTAAGAAACGAGGAGGTTATCGCACATATTTTTGACGCGGTAAAATTCTGGAGAGATGAGTTTGACATAGACGGACTGCGCCTTGACGTGTGCTATTGTCTTGACAGGGATTTTCTCAAAAGGTTAAGAAGCTTTACAAATTCCCTTAAGGCGGATTTCCTGCTTTTGGGCGAGCTTCTCCATGGTGATTACCGGCAGTTTGTAAACGATGAGATGTGTCACAGCTGCACCAATTATCAGTGTTACAAGGGCATATATTCAAGCTTTAACAGCATGAATATGTTTGAAATAATTCACTCGCTGCTGCGCCAGTTCGGTCCGGAGGACTGGACTATGTGCCGCGGACTGCATCTTATGAGCTTTGCGGATAATCACGATGTTTCGAGAATTGCCAGTATTTTGAATAATGAAAAGCAGCTTCCCGCGGTTTACGGCATGGTTTTCGGTATGCCGGGAATACCCTGCGTTTATTACGGCAGCGAATGGGGCGCAAAGGCTGATAAGAGCCAGGGAGACCCTGCGCTTCGGGCTTGCTTTGAAAATTATGAGGAAAATGAGCTTACCGAATTTATCGCCAAGCTTGCAAAGGCGCACAAGGAAAGTGACGCGCTTATAAACGGCGGTATGCGCTCTGTGGTTTTGCAGAATAAATACTGCATATTTGAAAGAAAAACAGACACCGAACGCGTGCTTGTGGCAATAAACGCCTGCGATGAAACGGTAACGGCGCATTTTGACGCGCAAAGCGGAACGGCAATTGACCTGATAACCGGCGAGATGCATGATTTCGGCGGCGGGAGTGTGCTTGAGCCCTACAGCGTACATTATTGGAGAACGGAGCGTGTGTGATGAGGAAAAAAATTCTTGATATTCTTAACACAACCGCCAGGCAGCTTGCCTTTGCTCTTATAAGCGGTCTTGGCTATTTTATGATAATTTTTCGCTTTATTCTTGCCTATACCGAAAGGGGCGGCGCGCTGTTGGCGTTCTTTTTCGCGGCGGCGATAATCTGCGGAGCGGCACTCATTATTATAAAGGCTATGAAAAGCTGTCGTGAGCAGGAAAACGAAAGCGGAATATTAAAGCTGTTTTATCTGCATATTGCGGTGATTATTGTAGGAATAATTTTTGCGGCGGATATAATCTTATAAGCATACATCCCAAGGCTCATAAGCTTTGGGATGCATTTTTCTTTTTTGCCGCAAAAGCCAAAATCAGACCCAACAAGGCAACCGCAAGTACCGCCGTTATTTCGTATGCCGAGGATATTGAAAAGGATTTGGAAAGCAGTGCCTGCCTTGATACTCCTGCCGGAGCGAATACTGTTTCCGTAATCGGGAAAAAATGCAGATACAGCATGGTATAAACGGCGGCGATTATTCCATGGAGCAGCTTTCCTATAAGATACGGCGCTATGGAGAGCCGGTATCTTGAAATGACCGCCATTACCTGCAAATGTACGCTAAATCCCGCAAAGCCTATTACAAACGCGGTCATAATAAGCTTTTTTGCTATATTTATATCAAGGGAGGCAATCATCGATGTTCCCGTCACAAATTCGCATATACCGGCGGCAAGGCTCATAAGCCCGTTATTTAAGGGCAGCAGTGCCAGGACAAGGCGGCTTATGATGCTGAAAAATATTACCGCGCCGCAGACTGTTAGCATGGTGGAAATTGCGTTTTGCAAAGCAATGGAGAATATCTCGCCCGGACTGCGCTCGGGCGAGGTCATGACGGTTTTGGGGGCTGTGTAATCATTTCTCCTGTAGAAGCTCATGATTATTCCCACAGTTATTGCCGACAGGATATGTATTACATATAAAATTACCCCGTAGTGGATTTTTGAGTACATGGCAATCCCCACCGAGCCTAAAATGAACAGAGGACCGGAGTTGTTGCAAAAGGCAAGCAGCCTTTGGGCTTCGGTTTTGGTCAGATACCCGTTTTGAAAAAGCTCTCCCGCGGTTGCCGCGCCCAGAGGATAGCCGCTTATAATGCCCAGCACAAACGCCGAGGACCCCACCGGGCTTACCCGAAAAAGGGGCATCATGCAAAATCTGAAAAGCTTCGCCATTCTTTCGCAAAAGCCCGAGTAAATCAAAAGCCCGGAGCAGACAAAGAACGGAAACAATGTTGGCACTATCATGTAAACGCACATATTTATTGCCTCAACGGCGTATCCGATTGACGCTCTCGCGTCGGCAATTATCAAAACCGGTATCAGTATAATTCCTATGTGAAGCAAAAGTCTTTTCATGTCATCACTTCCAAAAAATATATATATTGCAATTATATGTAATCAAAGGGGATTTAATAACATAATTATATTTGTGAGGGGAGGTATGGCGGTGAAAAAAATTACGGAAGCCGCGGCAGGGCTGTGGGGAGTTCCGAAGGATGTTATGATGGACACTCCTCACATATCGCTCAGTGCCGACCGCGAGGTGTATGTGGAAAACCATAAAGGGCTTGTTGCTCTTGATGAGCGCCGTATCGTGCTTGCCTCCAAAGCGGGAGAAATTGTTATATCGGGAGAAAAGCTTGGTATAAATCGCATGACCTGTGAGCAGATTTTGATTGAAGGCTTTATTAAAAGCGTAGAATTTAGAGGAATTTATAAAAAAGAGGGAAAAAATGTTAAATAAGTTCTTTAAATTTCTTAAAGGATATGTTATAATAGAAATAAGCGGGTCATGTACGGAACGTTTTCTTAATATTTGTACACGGCGAAATATCGATGTCAGACAGGTTACTCATGTATCTGACAAGACCTTCACAGCGCAAATTTTAAAGCGCGACTTTAAAAGGCTTAGCCCCGTTGCCTTTAAAACAAAAACGCGGGTTAAAATAATTAAAAAGCGCGGACTGTATAACCTTATCAGACGATACGGCACAAGATATTTCTTCATGGGCGGCGCGTTGGGATTTTTGGCGTTTATATTTATCATGTCACAGTTTATATGGCTTGTGGAGATAAACGGAGTATATTCCTCCGACAGAGAGGAAATTATACAAATACTTGAAGATAACGGGATTTATTCCGGAGCCTTAAAATGCCGCATTCCCTCCATACGCTCCGTAAAAAACGATATTATAACCAATACCGAGGGCATAGCCTGGGCATGGGTATATATAGAGGGCGCAAAGGCGCGGGTTGAGATTTATGAACGGGCGCTGCCGCCGGCGGTGACGGACAAGAGAAAGCCCTGCGATATTGTTGCCGCCTGCGACGGCTTTATCGAAAGCATTGACGCACAGCGCGGTGAGCAAACAGTTCCCAACGGGAACGCCGTTTCGGCGGGAGATGTGCTTATTTCGGGAACGGTGCCGGTATACAGAGAGGGCTATGAGGAAAAATATATCCAAGTACACGCAAAGGGCTCAGTTCGTGCCATTACATACCACGAGGAAACCGGTGATTATAAGGAATACCGCGAGCTTCGTATTCCGACGGGCAGGGAAAAGAACCGCTACAGCATAGAGGTTTTCGGTAAAGTATTCGGCAAATGCGAATTTGACGGCTATGAAAATTATGACGTTAAAAATTCCCGCCGCGAGTTGGTTATTCCCTATGTGGGGTATTCGGGCATTGCCGTAAACAAAAGCGTTTTTTCGGAGGTGGAGCCGGTAAGGGAAGAGCTTTCGGAGGATACGGCTCTTGAAATTGCCAAAAACGATTTGGAGGAAAAAATTTCTTCAAGGCTTTTTAAAAATACCGATAAGCAGGAGGAAACCGTTGAATGTGAACGGGTGGACAGTGAAACAATAAGAGTAACCGTTAAAATGACCTGTATCGAGGATATAGGCATTGAACAGGAAATCACAGAAGGAGTGAATATGCTTGATAAACAGACAGATTGAGGTGCCGGATAATGTGGAAATGCCGGAAATTTTCGGAAGCTTTGACGAAAATATGCGGCTTGTGGAAAAGGCACTCAATGTAACAGTGGCGGTGCGCGAAAATGCGCTTCGCATAAGCGGCGAGGAGGAAAGAGTCGAGGAGGCTGCACAGGTTATAAATATACTTATGCAGATTATCTCGGGCGGAGAGAGAATAGATCAGCAAAAAATCCTCTACGCCATTACAATGGTACAGGAAAACGGCGGCATCGATATGAAAATGATGGGCGATGACTGTGTTGCGATAAATATTAAGGGAAATCCCATCCGTACAAAAACTCTCGGTCAGAAGAAATACATCGACGCCATAAGAAACAATACCATAGTATTCGGTATAGGTCCGGCAGGTACGGGAAAGACGTATCTGGCGGTTGCCATGGCGGTAACGGCTCTTAGGAAAAAAGAGGTAAGCCGTATTATTCTGACGCGTCCGGCTGTTGAAGCGGGCGAGAAGCTTGGCTTTTTGCCGGGAGATTTGCAAAACAAGGTGGATCCGTATTTAAGACCTCTGTATGACGGAATGTATGAAATGCTCGGCGGCGAGGGGTTTTTGAGATACCAGGAAAAGGGCGTTATCGAGGTTGCGCCGCTGGCGTATATGAGGGGAAGAACCTTAGACAATGCCTTTATCATACTCGATGAAGCGCAAAATACCACCCCGGAGCAGATGAAAATGTTTTTAACAAGAATAGGCTTCGGCTCAAGAGCCATTGTCACCGGCGACATAACCCAAATCGATTTGCCCGGCGACAAGAGGTCGGGGCTTAAGGAAGCAATGCGTGTGCTTGAGGGAATAGAGGATATTGCTTTTTGCCGTCTGACCGAAAAGGACGTTGTGCGCCACCCGCTTGTACAGCAGATTATAAAGGCTTACGCAAAATTTGACGAGGAAAAGGAAAAGAAACGAAATGGTAGAGCTAATAACTCAAAACGAACAGACAAATGAAAGCTTCACTCACGAGCAGGAGCAGATGATAAAGCGCGTATGCGAGGCGGTAATGGCCCGGGAGGAATGTAATTTTGACGCGCAGATAAGCCTTACTCTTACGGACAATAAGGGAATAAGGGAAATAAACAGCGAATACCGCGGCATTGACAGAGCAACGGATGTTTTATCGTTTCCCATGCTCGAATTTGACGAAACGGGTGAAATTGTCGAAAGCGAATTTGAGCTTGACGGGGATAAGGTGATGCTGGGGGATATTGTAATATCCTTAGAGCGCGCAAGAGAGCAGGCGCAGGAGTTCGGACACAGCTATGAAAGGGAAATAGCGTTTTTGACGGCACATTCCATGCTGCACCTTTTGGGGTACGACCATGTGGATGATGAGGAGGGCGAGCGCATTATGCGAAAGAAGCAGACAGAGGTACTTGCTTCGCTTAAAATAACAAGGGAATAATTCCCGCAAAGAGAAAGGATATTTATATGACAAAAAATTTCAGATCGGGCTTTGTATCGATAGTGGGTATGCCCAATGTGGGCAAGTCCACATTATTGAATAAATTGGCAGGACAAAAGATTGCGATAATATCGGAAAAGCCGCAGACAACAAGGAATAAAATACTTGCAGTATACACAACGGACGAGGAACAGATAATATTTACCGACACACCGGGAATACACAAGCCCCACAACAAGTTGGGCGAATACATGGTAAATGCTGCCAATGAGAGCATGAAGGACACCGATGTGCTTGTAATGGTGGTTGATGCCACAAGACCCATACAGGATATGGACAGAACAATAGCCAAAAGCGTCGCAGCGGCAAATATACCCTGTATTCTTGTGCTTAACAAGGTTGATTTAATGAAGAAGGAGGAGCTTTTGCCGGTAATTGCGGATTATTCCAATATCTGCGATTTTGACGCAATTGTACCTCTTTCGGCAAAATCCGGGGACGGAGTGGAAATTCTTCTGGAGGAAATACGTCAGCATCTTGTGGAGGGGCCGCGCTTTTATGACGAGGACACCGTAACCGATCAGCCCGAAAGGCAGATAGCGGCGGAAATAATCAGAGAAAAGATGCTGTGGCTTCTTGACAAGGAGGTTCCCCACGGGATTGCGATAGAAATAACAAAAATGCAGGAAAAGCAAAAGGTTACCAATATCTACGCCACAATCTTCTGCGAAAAGGCAACCCATAAAGGGATAATTATAGGCAAGAACGGCGAAATGCTAAAAAAAATAGGCTCTATGGCAAGGAAGGATATTGAGGATATGCTATGTAAGCAGGTATATCTTGAATTGTGGGTAAAGGTAAAAAATGACTGGAGAAACAGTGATTTCATGATAAAGAATTTCGGCTTCGGAAACGAGGAATAAATTTATAAGTATAGTCAGACTGCCAAGGATAAGAATAAAATCGGGAGGCGGCTGTTATATGGAATTTAATACTTTTTTATGGCAGGCATTTGAGCGGACGGGGGATATTGACGCATATCTTCTGTACAGAAGCTCTTTGCCAAGAGAGCTATCGGAGGAAAACGACGGTCAATGGCAATCATTACGGCAAGAGGCGTTATTATAAGGCAGTCCGATTACGGCGACGGAAACAGAATGCTTTCGATTTTTGCCGAGGACTACGGAATAATAAAGGCGGTAAGCTACGGGGCGAAAAAAATTAAAAGCAAGTCCGGCGCGTCAACTCAGTTTTTATGCTACGGCGATTTTGAGCTGTACGCGCCGGGACGCGATGTTTCAACGGTAAATTCGGTAAGCGTAAAGGACGGCTTCTCGCAGATAGGCGAGGATATTGTAAAGCTTGCCCTTTGCACCTATTTTGCCGACGCCGCGTATGCGCTTTTGGGCGAAAACAACCCCGACAACAGAATACTGAATATATTTTTAAACGCGCTCTGGGCACTGGCGCACCGCAGCGAAAGCCTTGACAAGGTAAAGGCTGCCTATGAGCTGAAGCTTATGAGTGCGGGGGGCTATATGCCCAATGTGAGCGCTTGTTCGTGCGGAGAAAAGGCAATAAGGGGCTTTGATGCGGCAAAAGGCTCTGTGGTGTGCAAAAAATGCGGCGGCGCGGACACGATTTTGATAAACGAGGCGGTGTATAAGGCGCTTTGCTATATAATCGGCTGTGAGGATAAGCGTATGCTTGCTTTTAAGGGCAGCGAGGCGCTTTATAAGGCGTTGGGGCAAATAAGCGAGAGATATGTCCTTGTACATACCGAGCAAAGCTTTAAAAGTCTTGATTATTATAAGCTGATGAGAAATATTGCATAAAATAAGTACAATATAATGTTGATTTATGTATTCCTTATAAAAAAATCAAAAAACGGAAAAAAAACACTTGCATTTGTCTGTGCTTTAGTGTATAATATTGTAGTGTTATAGATTAAAGTTTGCGGAGGTGTAAAAAATGCCAAACATTAAGTCAGCAAAAAAGCGTGTTTTGGTAACAAGGAAAAAGACCTTGATAAACCAAATGCACAAAACGGCTCTCAAGACTGCAATAAAGAAGTTTGAAGCAGCGGTTGAGGGCGCTGATAAGGATAATGCCAAGGTTCTGTTCAATGAAGCTGTTAAGAAGCTTGACCAAGGCGTTAAGCAGGGTATTCTGCACAAGAATACGGCTGCAAGAAAGAAGTCGCAGTTAGCATTAAAGCTTGCGAAGCTTGCGTAAAAAGTCAAATGAGCGGTAAAAAGCCGCTCATTTTTACGTTTAAAATAAAACTCTGTCCCCAAGCGCGGGAAAGGTACGTCTAAAAAGCATTATTTTCTCAAGGTCAAGGTCCTGTGAAAATATTTCACCGCCGTCCCCCAATTCACCTATAACGGTACCGTCGCTTGACGCGGCAATGCTGTGACCGCCGAAGCGTATGCCATGATTATCCCCGGCACAGGCGCAAAACAGCCCCAATGCCTGGTTTTCCAAAGTCCTCGCCGGAATTAGAGTACGCCAGTGCGCCACTCTTGCCTCGGGCCATGCGGAGGAATTTAAGAAAATCTGCGCACCCTGATGGGACAGTGTGCGGTACAGTTCGGGAAACCGCAGATCATAGCAGATGCTAAGCCCCACCTTGCCAAAATCCGTATCGCAGACAACCGGTTCGTTTCCCCGCTTTAAAAACCGAGCCTCATCGCCGAAAAGATGTATTTTTCTGTATTTGACGGTGGTTTTTCCGTCGGGATATAACAAAAGCATTGTATTGTAAAAGCTTTGACCGTCCTTTTCGATAATGCTTCCCATACATATGTAACAGTTCTTTTCCTTTGCCAAAGCCAAAAGCGTGCGTACTGTGGGACCCTTTATGCTTTCGCTGTTGTTATAATAGTTTTTAAAGGAAAAAAATCCCGTATTCCACAGCTCCGGCAGCATAACAAGCTCCGTATCAAGCTGTGAGATTATATCGCATACCTTATCGATGCGCTGCTGTTTTGTCATGCCGTCGTCATGAAGAAGCTGAAGCATTGCGGTTTTCATTATTGTACCCCCCCTTGTATATTTGTTTCTGAGTTCATTATATCATAACAATTATAAGCTTGTAAAGGGCTGATACAATAAATTATATAAAAATATAGTAATTTATATAAAAAATTTGCCGAAAATGTTTGACTTTTCGCCGTAAGTTTTATATAATAGTATATAACTATTATGAAAGAAAGGGTTTTTATTATGAAACAAACTACTTTAAGCAAAAGACACACATTCTCGGGAGGTATGGGCTTTGTGCTTGCGGCGGCAGGCTCCGCTGTGGGACTGGGCAATATATGGAGATTTCCGTATCTTGCGGCAAAATACGGCGGAGGAATATTCCTTTTGGTCTATATCATTCTCGTTTTCACCTTTGGCTATTCGCTCATGATTGCGGAAAATGCCATAGGCAGAAGAAGCGGCAAAAGCGCTCTTGACGCTTTCGGCGCGCTTAATCCCAAATGGAAGCTTTTGGGAGTTTTGGCAACGCTGATTCCCTGTATTATACTTCCCTACTACAACGTTATAGGCGGCTGGGTTATAAGATATTTCGTATCATACGTAACTCAAAGCGCGGCACAGGTTGCCGGAGAAACGCATTTTACCGATATGCTTCAAAGTCCGCTTACGCTTATTGCGTTTCAGACCGTATTTACCGGCTTTGTAAGCCTGGTAATTTTGGGTGGAGTTCAAAAGGGCGTTGAGAGAACAAGCACGATACTTATGCCGATTTTGGTTATTCTTGCGGTTTTCATTTCGGTATATTCCATGACGCTGCCGGGCGCAATGGCGGGTGTAAAGTATTTCTTTATCCCCAATTTCTCGAAATTCAGTATAAGCAGTGTGCTTGCGGCAATGGGGCAGATGTTCTATTCGCTGTCGCTGGCAATGGGTATCATGGTTGCCTACGGCTCATACCTGCCCAAGGAAAGCTCCCTTGAGGGCAATGTTAAAAAGATTGAGCTGTTCGATACGCTTATCGCGGTAATTGCGGGACTTATGATAATTCCGGCGGTATTCTCATTCTCCGGCGGAGATGAAACGGCTTTGGGACAGGGACCGTCACTGATGTTTGTAACGCTTCCCAAAGTATTTGCAAGTATGTCCATGGGCAGAGTTATAGGCGTAGTGTTCTTCTTCCTGGTGTTTGCCGCGGCGATAACCTCGTCCATATCCATCATGGAAACAATAGTTTCAAGCATATGTGACCACTTCGGACTGGAAAGGAAAAAGTCCGTTGCCATTGTGGGCGTGGGGGCATGGCTTGTGAGCCTGCTTCCCGCACTGGGCTATAACCTGCTCAGCAATGTTCATATATTCAAGTTCGATATTCTCGATTTCATGGACTTTGTGACAAATTCGGTAATGATGCCCGTATGCGCACTGCTGACCTGTCTGTTTGTAAGCATAGGAATAGGAACAAAGCTTATCGAGGACGAAATTCTCGTTTCGGGCAAATTCGGGCGCAAGAAGCTCTTTGAGGTTATGATAAAATACATAGCCCCGGTATTGGTATGCGCAATACTTGTTACATCAATATTAAACGCTTTAGGCGTTATTTCAATCTGAATAATCCCCGCCGTATCAAAAAAGATGCGGCGGGCAATTTTTAATCTGCAATAAAAAATGTCGGAGCAAAACTGCACCGACCTTTTTTGTATGATTTCTTATTTCCCCAAGCTGTAAAAATCCTCGAAAAAGCCGGGGTATGATACGCTTACACATTCGGCATCGTCAAGGGTGGATATGCCCTCGGCTCTTTGGGCGAGAATTGTAAGGCTCATTGCCATGCGGTGATCGCCGTAGGTGCAAAAATCCGCTCCGTAAAGGGGCTTTGCTCCGTTTATTATCATGCCGTCATCGGTTTCCTCAATGTCCGCTTTGCATTTTCTAAATTCGTCAACCACAGCCCTTATTCTGTTGGTTTCCTTGACCTTAAGCTCCGCCGCGTCCTTTATAACCGTTCTTCCCTCGGCAAACAGCGCCGCAACCGCGATTACCGGCAACTCGTCAATAAGGCGCGGAATGATTTCTCCGCCTATTTCACAGCCCTTAAGGCTTGAGGAAGAAACGGTAATATCCGCCACCTCCTCGCCGGTGCATATGCGGCGGTTTTCGATTTTGAGCTTTGCGCCCATTTCAAGCAGCACGTCTATAATTCCTGTTCTTGTGGGGTTTATTCCCACGTTTTTTATTGTAATCGAGGAATTGGGCATAACCGCGCCCAAAACCATCCAAAACGCCGCCGAGGAAATATCCCCCGGAACCTGTATTTCGGCAGGGCAAAGCTCTTTTGGGGGGCGCAGAGTGATGTCAAGCCCGTTTACCTCTATATCCGCGCCCATTGCCGAAAGCATAAGCTCCGTATGGTCCCTTGATTTTTCACATTCGTGAATAGTCGTTTCACCTTCGGCATACAGTCCCGCCAAAAGAATTGCGGTCTTTACCTGTGCCGACGCTACGGTCATTTTATAATCCATGCCATGGAGGGGTGTACCCTCTATTTCAAGAGGGCAAAAATCGCCCTTGATTTTCGCGCCCATTTTCGAGAGCGGCTCGCATACGCGGCGCATGGGACGCTTGCATATGGAAGCGTCGCCGGTTATAGAAGAATTAAACTGTTGCCCTGCAAGTATGCCGCATAAAAGCCTTGTGGTGGTGCCGCTGTTGCCGGTGTAGAGGGTGCTTTTGGGCGCGCAAAGACCGCGAAGTCCCTTGCCCTTAACCGTCACATCATTTCCCGAAACGGAAATGTCAATCCCCATATTCCTGAAGCAGTCGATTGTGGAAAGACAGTCCGCTCCCTTTAAAAAGCCGCTTATATTCGTTGTTCCCTTTGCAAGTGCGCCGAGCATAACGCCTCTGTGGGATATTGACTTGTCCCCGGGAACGGTCAGCTCACCCTTGGCAAAGGGTATCTTTTTTATTTCCATAATTTACCTCACATTAAAATCTTTATAAAACAAGTATATCATAAATTTCGGAAAAATACAATAGATTGAACGGATAATATTAAGAAAGGAACGGGAGAATGGGAAAACAAAGCTTTATTCGCGGCGCGCTCATTCTGATGATTGCCAATGCAATATCCAAAATTTTGGGCGCGGTTTTAAAAATTCCTCTTACCTACATACTTCGGGAGGAGGGTATGGCGGTATATAATACGGCATTTAATGTTTATGTGATGTTTTTGTCGTTTATCATATCGGGACTGCCCTTTGGCATATCCAAGCTTGTTTCGGAATATGCATCGGTAAAAAACGAGCGCATGATACATATAAGCGTCAGAATTTCCTCGTATCTTTTGCTTATACTGGGTGCGGCGGGAACTGTTATTTTGTTTTTCGGGGCGGAGTTTTTCGCTCTTGCCATGCGTGAGGAGAGGGCGGTGTTTGCCATTCGCGCCATTGCGCCCTCGGTGTTTCTTGTGGCGGCGGGGACTGCCTGCAAAAGCTATTTCCAGGGCGTTTCGGATATGACCCCTACCGCAATATCCCAGGTTGTAGAGGCGGTAATTAAGCTTGTGTGCGGCTTTTATTTGGCAAAGCGTTTTATCGAAATGGGAACGGATATTGCGGCGGGCGGCGCGATTGCGGGAGTGAGCGTGGGCGAGCTTGTGGCTACGCTGATTTTGATTTTGATGTACGCCGCCGTAAAAGGCAAGAAGCACAAATGCACCCGCGCCGAACGAAACGAGGTAATGAGCCGGCTTATGGCGGTTGCGCTGCCAATGCTTGTATCCTCGGTCATATCCTCCATGCTTGCGGTGGTGGATACCTCGATGATACGCGGCAGGCTCATGGACTACGGACACAGCGCCGACGAGGCAAGGCGGATTTTCGGTGCGTATACCGGCTATGCCCTTACCGTACTGCATCTGCCGGTGGGTATTTTTGCCACCTTGGGAGTAAGTATTTTGCCGGTTATAGCCGGGAGCATTGCCGCCGGGAAATACGAAAGAACCCGCGCGGCATCGGAGCGGGCGCTGAAGCTTATTATAATCACCTCGCTCCCCTGTGGGGCGGCGGTATATTTTCTCGGTGCGGATATTTTGGAAACTCTCTTTAAAAACAGCTCCTCGGCGGCAATGCTCACGCTTGCTTCGCCCTGCATAGTGTTTTTATGCGTTTCCCAGATACTTTCGGCAATAATGCAGTCGGCGGGACGGATTATGACCTCCTTTGCCAACTCTGCGGCGGGAATGGTCTTAAAGCTTGTGCTAAGCTATGTGCTTATAGGAAAATACGGAATATACGGCGCAATAATAAGCGCGGATATAAGCTATTTTGCGGTAATGCTTCTGGATTTGTATACGACGAGGAAAATTATAGGTTTAAAATACCGTTTGGGGGAAATACTTATAAAGCCGGCGGTGAGTACGGCGGCAATGGCGGCGGTTTTGTACCTGACTTATCCGGTAATTGCCGCACATACGGATAATCATATGCTCATATGCGCCCTTTCGGGAGTGTGGGGCATGGGAGTGTATGTTCTGACGCTTCTGCTTGTCGGAGGAATAAGAAAAACAGATATTGAAAAACAGAGGATTTAGTGGTATAATAGGCATAGGAATAAACAGGAAAGGAAATACCGTTATGAAATATACAATAGAGGATCTTTTGGAGATAATGAAAAAATTAAGAAGCCCCGAGGGCTGTCCCTGGGATAAGGTGCAGACCCATCAGAGCATAAAAAAGAGCATGATCGAGGAATGTTATGAGGCGATAGACGCGCTGGATAACGGCACTGATAAGGATTTTGCCAATGAACTGGGAGATGTGCTTTTGCAGGTGGTGTTCCACTCACAGCTTGCATCGGAACGGGGTGCCTTCGATTTTGGAGATGTGGTTGATGAGATATGCACAAAGCTTATAACCCGTCACACCCATGTTTTCGGAAACGACAAGGCGGACGGCGAAAAGGAGGCGCTTGAAAACTGGGAGAAAAACAAGAAAAAGGAAAAGGGCTTAAAGACCTATACGGAAATGCTTGAGGACGTACCGGGGTATCTTCCGGCGCTTATGCGCTCGTCAAAGCTTCAAAAGAAGGCGCAGAGCGCAAATGTGGGCGCGGCAAATTCCAAGGAGGCTTACGAGTATATGTCGGAGCTTGTAAAAGAATATGAAACCGCTTCGGACAAGGAGCAGGCATTGGGCGAGCTGCTGTTTGCGGCGGTCAATATGGGCAGGCTTGACGGGGTTGACGCGGAAACCGCTCTTTCGGATGCGTCAAACAGATTTGTGAAAAGATTTTGCAATGCGGAGGAGCGCGCAGCCGAAAAAGGAAGCGATATTTTGGGTCTTGGAGAGGAAGAACGCTTAAAAATATGGCGAAATTTTAAATGAAGCCACAAAAAACAACATAAATATCAGTATTTTTCGTAAAAATACTTGACATATGAGCAAATTTATAATACAATAATGAATTGATACAGGGAGCTTATCCCTGCGATAGAAAACTTTTTTCAAGGAGGAAACAACATGAATAAGACAGAACTGGTAGCTGCGGTAGCGCAGAACGCAGATTTGACAAAGAAGCAGGCTGAAGCGGCTGTTGCTGCAGTAACGGAAGCAATCACAAACGCTCTTGCAGAGGGCGACAAGGTTCAGCTTGTAGGCTTCGGTACCTTTGAGGTAAGAGAAAGAGAAGCAAGACAGGGCAAGAACCCCAGAACCGGCGAGGTTATCCAGATAGCGGCTTCAAAGGTTCCCGCATTTAAGGCAGGAAAGGCATTAAAGGACATAGTAAACAAGTAATGCGGCTTTGAGGCAATACCCGGCGGTATTGCCTCAAACTATCGGGATGCGTCCGCATCCCGTTTTGCATATGGGAGTAGAAATGAGAATAGACAAATATCTTAAGGTTTCAAGGCTTATAAAGCGCAGAGCGGTTGCCAACGAAGCCTGTGACCAGGGCAGAATAACAGTAAACGGCAGGGTTGTAAAGGCTTCCTATGACGTAAAGGAAAACGATATTTTAGAAATCAAACTCGGTGAAAGAGTGACCAAGGTGCAGGTGGCGGCAATTGCGGAGCACGTCTTAAAAAATGACGCTTCCTCGCTTTATAAGGTAATAAGTACGCAATAAGCCTCATATATTTAAAAGAGATTAAAAATATATGGAGGCGCGGGCATGACACAGGAGCAGCATATACTTACCATGGAGGACAGGAAAAAGCTTTCCTTAAGCGGCATTGAGGAGGTCGTGAGCTTTTCCGGGGCGCAGATAGAGCTTCGGACGATCATGGGCGATATGGTCATACGCGGAAATGAGCTTACCATGAGCCGTCTTGATACGGACAGCAAGAAGCTTGACATAAACGGCGAGATAGGGCTTATACAATACACCGATATAAAGAAAAAGGGCTCGCTTTTGGAGGGGCTGTTTCGGTAAATGGCGCGGGAGGTATGGATACTTCTGATGATGTGCGCGGCAGGCGCGGGAGCGGGACTGCTTTTTGACCTGCTGCGCGCCGTAAGAAGATTTTTTCGTACAAATGCCATAGCGGCGGTTACGGATGTTCTCTACTGGGTGCTTTGCGCCGGGTTGGTATGGTATGCGGTAATGGCATTAAACAGCGGTGAGATCAGAGCCTATGAGCTTTTCGGGCTTATTTGGGGGGCGGCTTTGTATTTTTTGCTCCTCAGTCGGTATGTTTTGAGAATTTTTATTGGTATATTTCAACTTTTTTTGAAAATCCTCTTGACACCGGCTCGGTTTTTATATAAAATTATAGTAAGGTGTATTGAAAGCATCGGGAAAACAGCTTTTAGAAATATTCGGAAGGACAGTTGAATGAATATAGGATATATTGCGTCTTTCATAAAAGCACATAAAAAACAGCTGCTGAAAATTTTTGTTGCGGTTATGGCGTTTGCCATGATATTTAAGGGAATAATGCAGCAGCCGCAGATTGCTCAGAATAAAAAAGAGATTGCAAGACTTAACGAGCAGATTGAATACGAAAAACAGCGTCAGGAGGAGATCGACCAAATGCGTCAGAAGGTCAATACCGACGAATATATAGAAAAGATTGCCGAGGAGAAGCTCGGCTTGGTAAAAAACAATGTAAAAATATTCGTGGATGTTTCATCCGGCGAACAATAATAGAGAGGAAAAAAAGTAAGTGGTTTCTGTTGGAGATGTAGTTGAGGGAAAAGTCGTAAGCGTAATGCCTTTCGGTGCGTTTGTGGAGCTGGGTAAAAAGCAGTCGGGACTGGTACATATTTCCGAGCTGTCCAGAGATTATGTTAAGGACATAAACGACCATGTAAAAAAAGGCGATATTCTTAAAGTTAAAGTCATAAAAATTGACGAAAACGGAAAGATAAGCTTAAGCGCCAAACAAGCGGCTCCCGAAAAAAAGGAGCGCGAAGGGCGGGAGCCGGGTTCAAAAAAGCCCGTAAGACCCGCAGAGCTGGATTTTTCAAAGAGAGAGGAGAACCTTTCCTTTGAGGATAAGCTTATGAAGTTTAAGACCGACAGTGATGAAAACATAAGAACTCTTAAGCGCAATGCTGCTTCAAAGCGCAGTGGCGGTTACAGCAGAAAGGGCAATTATTCGTTTTAAAGGCTCTTTTTTACGGGGTTTTATTTGTCATGTAATAATATAATTATTTCGGCGGAGTATTCCGCCTTTTTTGCAACATAGGAAATTGCTCGTTTTGAGTGAGCAATTTTGCTTGTTCTAAATTGAAAAAATCGGGAGGGTCATTATGAATTTAACAATGCTTACGGATTTTTATGAATTTACCATGATGAACGGGTTTTTTGAAGAGGGTATGCACGAGAAAAACGTGTGCTTTGATATGTTCTTCAGAAAAATCCCCGATAAGGGCGGCTTTGCGATCATGGCAGGCGTGGAGCAGGTGGTGGATTATATAAAAAATCTGCGCTTTGAAAAAGAGGATATTGAATTTTTAAGAAGCAAGGGCATATTTTCAGAAGGATTTTTACAATATCTTGCGGACTTTGAATTTAAATGCGATGTGTGGGCCATCCCTGAGGGAACACCCATATTCCCAGGCGAGCCGATAGTAGTGGTAAAGGGTCCGGCATTGCAGGCGCAGTTTTTGGAAACTATGATTTTGCTTACAATAAACCATCAGAGCCTTATTGCCACAAAGGCAAATCGTATTGTCAGAGCCGCAAGAGGCAGAGCCGTTATGGAATTTGGCTCAAGACGCTCCCAGGGCGCGTCCGGCGCGGTGGACGGCGCAAGAGCGGCATATATCGGCGGCTGCGTCGGAACGGCTTGTACGTTAAGTGACGAAAAATACGGCGTTCCGGCACTGGGAACCATGGCTCACAGCTGGATTCAGATGTTCGACAGCGAATATGAAGCCTTCGCGGCATATGCAAAAGCCTATCCCAACGGGGTAACGCTTTTGGTTGACACCTACAATGTGCTAAAATCCGGCATACCCAACGCCATAAAAGCCTTTGACGAGGTTTTAAAGCCCATGGGCAAGCGGCCGGTGGGTGTGAGGATTGATTCGGGGGATATAACATATCTTTCAGAGAAATGCCGCAAAATGCTTGACGAAGCGGGATATGAGGACTGTAAAATAGTCGCTTCAAATTCCCTTGACGAATATATTATAAGAGATATGCTTTTGCAGGGGGCAAAAATAGACCTGTTCGGCGTGGGCGAAAGGCTTATAACCGCCAGGTCGGAGCCGGTGTTCGGGGGAGTGTACAAGCTGACAGCCATCGAGAAAAACGGCGTTATGGAGCCTAAAATAAAGCTGAGCGAAAATGTAACAAAAATCACAACCCCTGCCATGAAGCAGGTGTACAGGCTGTATTCGAGGGAAACCGGCAAGGCTATAGCCGATGTAATGACCCTGTTTGATGAGAAGATAGACGACAGCGAGCCTTATGAAATATTT
Organism: Clostridiales bacterium; assembly: GCA_029226975.1. Lineage (GTDB taxonomy): Bacteria > Bacillota > Clostridia > UBA1381 > UBA1381 > Ornithomonoglobus_A. Next base: position 21,912 of record JAQXZB010000043.1, read on the forward strand.
GATTCGGAGCATACCTGGAAGCGCAAGCGCATAAGCGATTTTAAGGCAAGACCGCTTTTGGAGCCTGTATTTAAGGGCGGAAAATGCGTTTACAAGTCACCGTCCTTGGACGGGATAAGAGCCTACTGTGCCGAGCAGGTAGAGGGCCTGTGGGATGAGGTCAAGCGTTTTGAAAATCCGCATATCTATTATGTGGATTTATCAAAGAAGCTTTGGGACATCAAGCAGGAGCTTATTGCAAAATACAGTAATTAAGGGAGCCTTGGAAATTGAAAACACAGATAATTGAAGAAAACGCTTTGGAGGAAGCGGGAGAAATAATCAGAAATGGCGGACTTGCGGCGTTTCCCACAGAAACGGTGTATGGGCTTGGCGCAAATGCCTTTGACGAGGAAGCGGTTAAAAAGATATTTGCCGCAAAGGGCAGACCCTCCGACAATCCCCTGATTGTCCACATAGCCGACAAAAACGATATAGCGCGGCTTGCTCATGACATAAGCGATGATGCCCGAAGGCTTATCGAAGCGTTTATGCCCGGACCGTTTACGATAATACTCAAAAAAAACGATATAATTCCAAAGGCGGTAAGCGCGGGACTTGATACGGTGGGCATACGTTTTCCGTCAAACAAAACGGCGCAAAGCTTTATCCGCATAGCGGGAGTTCCCGTTGCCGCACCCAGCGCAAACCTTTCGGGAAAGCCCAGTCCCACAAGCGCCAAGCACGTTATTGCCGATATGGACGGCAGAATTGACGCGATAATAAACGGCGGGGAGTGCAGTGTGGGAGTGGAATCAACCATTGTGGACGCGTCCGGGGACGTGCCGGTGCTGTTAAGACCGGGCGGTGTGACGATAGACGAGATTAGGGAGGTTGTCCCAAAAACCCGGATAGATTCCCATGTGCTTATGAGCGTTTGTGAGGGCGAACAGCCCCGCTGTCCGGGAATGAAGTATAAGCATTATGCTCCAAACGCCGAGGTAATTGTGGTCGAGGGAGAAAAAGAGCCGGTGCAAAAGCGCATAAAGGAGCTTTTGTCAGAAAACTGCAAAAAAACAACCGGTGTGCTTACCATGTACGGCAGTGTTTACGACAGCGCGGTTATGATAGATGCCGGAGCGAGCAATAAGGAATACGCCCTCCGACTGTTTAAGGCATTGAGGGAATTTGACGAGTTGGGTGTTGAGGTGGTGTTTGCGGAGTTTTGCGAGCGCGACGGATACGGTCTTGCGGTAAAAAACCGCCTTTACAAATCGGCGGGATATAATATAATTCATGTGTGAAAGGAAGATTAGGCCTTGAATATTTTGTTTGTATGTACGGGAAATACCTGCCGCAGCCCCATGGCGGCGGCAATCATGGAAAAAATTGCAATAGAGAATGATTTGGACGTTCTTATAGAGTCGGCAGGGATTTTTGCAAACGTGGGAGAACGCGCCACAGACGAGGCGATAAGGGCAATGGACAAGATGGGAATAGACCTTACGTTTCATCAGACCAAGCCCTTAACCGAGGAGCTTATAGAAAAGAGCGATTTGATACTTACAATGACTAAAGCCCACAAGGAGCTTTTAAAGCCCCTTGCCGGTGATATTGTATATACGATAAAGGAATACGGCGGAGGAAGCGGAGATATTTCCGATCCCTACGGAGGAGATCAGGCGGAGTATGATGAAACCGCCCGGGAAATATACGATGCCCTTGTGGACGCGGCGGAGAGAATAGCGGACAATGCAGATAGTTGAAATGACAAGGCAGGATGTGGATGCGGTAAGCGAGCTTGACAAAAAATGCTTTAAAATAAGCTGGTCAAAAAAGGCGTTTTATGACGAGATGGAAAACGATATTGCGGTCTACTTTGTTGCAAAGGAGGACGGCAGGGTCATAGGCTATGCGGGCTTTTGGCATATTGCCGACGAGGGCGATATAACAAATATTGCCGTTGACGGTGAGTATAGGCGGCGCGGGGTCGGTGCCGCGCTTTTAAAGGAGCTTATAAAGCGAGCCCGAAGCGAGGGCATGAATCTGCTGACTTTGGAGGTGCGCCGCTCCAATACGCCGGCAAAGGCGCTTTATGCAAAATTCGGCTTCCGCGAGATAGGCATGCGCCGCCGCTATTACAGCGACAACGGAGAGGACGCAATTATAATGGCGCTGTTTTTGGATGATTAGGACGGAGGAACGGAGATTAAAATGAAGGATATAACGATTTTGGGAATAGAAAGCTCCTGTGACGAAACCGCCGCAGCTGTTGTAAGAAACGGCAGGGAGGTACTTTCGGGAGTTATCAATACTCAGATAGACATACATAAGAAGTTCGGCGGAGTAGTGCCGGAGGTGGCTTCAAGATGCCATATCGAGGTAATTGACGAGGTAATTGACGAGGCACTTTTGCAGGCGGGGCTTGCGCTTTCGGATGTGGACGCAATTGCCGTTACCTACGGTCCGGGGCTTGTGGGCGCACTGCTTGTGGGGGTTTCGACTGCAAAATCCCTTGCCTACGCATTAAAAAAGCCGCTTGTGCCGGTAAATCATATACGCGGACATATTATGGCAAACTTCGTTGCCCATAAGGATTTGGAGCCGCCCTTTGTGTGTTTGGTAGCTTCCGGCGGACACAGCCATATAGTTGAGGTGCAATCATATACGGACTTTAAGATTTTGGGCAGAACGCGGGATGACGCGGCGGGCGAGGCCTTTGACAAGATTGCGCGCGTGCTGGGTTTGGGCTATCCCGGCGGTCCGCTCATAGACGAGCTTGCCCGAAAGGGCAATCCCGAAGCGGTCAGGTTTCCGCGGGTAAAAATGGCACAAAATTCCCTTGATTTCAGCTTCAGCGGCGTAAAAACCGCTGTGATAAATTATCTGCACAAGCTTGAGCAGAATAATGAGGGCTATAACAGCGCCGACATTGCCGCAAGCTTTCAGGAGGCGGTTGTGGATGTGTTAAGCACCCATACCCTTGAAGCGGCACTAAAAACCAAAAACCGCACAATCGCCCTTGCCGGCGGAGTTGCTTCAAACAGCGCCCTAAGAGAGCGCATGAGCGCACTTTGTGCCGAGAGGGGCATAAGCGTTATTTATCCGCCGCCGAAGCTGTGTACCGACAACGCGGTTATGATAGCCTGTGCGGGCTATTACGGATATTTAAACGGCGATTTCGCGGATATGACCTTAAATGCGGTTGCAAATTTACAGTTGTAGAGGTAGATATTTATGGAAAGATTATATGTAAATTTGGGAGAAAATTCCTATGATATAGTTTTTACAACGGGCTTTGACGGGCTTTTGGGTGAGCTTGAAAAAATCAATGCGCCCAAAAAGCTTCTTATCGTGACGGATACCAATGTAGAGCCGCTCTATGGGGGAGAGCTTAAGGAAATACTTGAAAAAAACGGCTATGACTGCGCCCTATACGCCTTTGAGGCGGGCGAGGAGCACAAGAGTATGGACTCGATTTTGGGCATATGTGCCGCGTGTATGGAGCATGGACTGGACAGAAAATCACAGATAATCGCTTTGGGCGGAGGAGTTGTCGGGGATATGGCAGGCTTTGCGGCTGCCATATATATGCGGGGAATAAGCTTCGTTCAAATTCCCACAACGCTGCTTTCCCAGTCGGACAGCTCCGTTGGCGGCAAGACCGGGGTTGATTTTATGGACAGCAAAAACACCCTGGGCGCATTCCATCAGCCGAGCTTGGTATATATTAACGTAGAGACCTTAAAAACCCTGCCCAAGGAGCAGTTTGTTTCCGGCATGGGCGAGGTAATAAAGCATGGGATAATACGTGACGCACAATTTTTTGACTATATAACCGCCAACTCCGAAAAAATAAAGGCGCTTCACAGCGATACCCTTATAAAAATGTCAAAGACCAACTGCGCCATAAAGGCGGCGGTGGTGGAAAAGGACGAGAAGGAGAGCGGACTAAGAGCAATCTTGAATTTCGGTCATACCATAGGCCACGCAATCGAGGCGGCGGCGCATTTTACCAAAACTCACGGCGAATGTGTGGGACTGGGAATGAGAGCCGCGGCGTATATTTCCAAAGAGCGGGGTATGATAAGCGCGGCGGAGCTTGAAAAAATCGAAAGAGCAATGGAGCTTTACGATTTTAAGCTAAGCTGCAAAATCGAGGACAGGGACGCCGTTTATGAAATAATGCAAAAGGACAAGAAAAAGACTGCCGGAACTCTTAAATTTGTGCTTACCGAGGGCATAGGCAGTGCAGTGATTAAAAAGGACGTAACGCGGGAGGAAATATATGCCGCGATGGATTATATCGGAGAGTAAAGGAGCGGGCTTGGTGTATATTATTTATTCGTTAATCGCGCTTGCGATTACGGCAGCGGATTTTTTTGTTAAGCAGTACATTCTGCATAATGCGGCGGTGGGGGAAACCTTCGGGCATTTTACACCGCTGTTTGATTTTACTTATGTACAGAATACCGGCGCGGCGTTTAGTATTTTAAGCGGGAAAATGTGGCTTTTGTCCCTTATTTCCGCGGCGTTTTGCATTGCGGTGGTGGTTTATGTCATAAAAAAACGTCCCACAAACCGCCTGCTGTGCCTGTCGCTGGCTCTGGTGTTTGCCGGGGCATTGGGCAATGCAATAGACCGCGTCTGCTACGGCTTTGTGGTGGATTTTATACAGACCACATTTATAAATTTTGCGGTCTTTAACATTGCGGATATGGCAATAACCATAGGTGCGGTTTTGCTGATAGTGTATGTGCTGCTTTTTGACAGGGACGGGAAAGAGCATGAATAAGCTTGTTTTAACGGCGCTCTATGAGGAGCGCATTGACAAATATACAGCCGACAACAGCGATATTTCAAGAAGCTATGCGGCAAAGCTGTGCGATGAGGGCAGAGCGCGGGTAAATTCAAAGCCGGTATCCAAAAAATACAGGCTTCATATTTCGGATGTTATCGAGTTTGACATACCCGAGCCGGAATGTACCGAGGTGACTGCCCAGGACATACCCTTGGATATTGTGTATGAGGACGAGGACCTTTTGGTGGTGAACAAGCCCCGGGGCATGGTGGTGCATCCGGCGGCGGGCAACGAGAGCGGCACACTGGTAAACGCGCTTATGTACCATTGCCCTCAAGGGCTTTCGGCGATAAACGGAGTGATACGTCCGGGAATAGTACACCGAATAGACAAGGAAACCTCCGGGCTTTTGCTTGTGGCAAAAAATAACGAAGCGCATCTTGCCCTAAGCGCACAGCTTAAGGAGAGAAAGGCTTTAAGAAAATACTGGGCATTGGTGAACGGGAATATTCGTGAGGACTGCTTCACTGTGAATAAGCCCATTGCAAGGCATCCCTCGGACAGAAAGAAAATGGCGGTTGTGCAGGGCGGACGCGAGGCGATAACCCATGTAAGCGTTCTTAAACGGTACGGCGGCTTTACCCTTGTGGAGTGCAGGCTCGAAACCGGGCGCACACATCAGATAAGGGTGCATCTTGCTTCTGTGGGTCACAGCATTGTGGGTGATAAAACCTACGGCATAAAAAAGGAGAGGTTTAAGTTAGAGGGACAGCTGCTTCATGCAAAGACCATAGGCTTCGTTCACCCGCGTACGGGTAAGCTCATGGAATTTGACAGCGAGCTGCCGGAGCATTTTGTGCAGGTGCTGCAAAAATTGGAATTATAAAAAATTTGTTAATTTTTAAAAAACCTATTGAAATTTTTTTATATAAATAGTATGATATATGTATGTGTGTGAAGAAAGGATGAGAGTTTATGAAAAGCTTGTGCGTAATATTCGGAGGACAGTCACCGGAGCATGATATTTCCGGCAAATCGGTGACTTCCGTTTTGAATAATCTTGATAAGAGCAAATATGATATTTCGATAATAGGCATAACCCGCGACGGGGAATGGTTTTTATATACGGGAGATATGAAAAATATCCAATCCGGCGAATGGGAAAAGGATACGGAAAACAAAAAGAAAGCGATTATTTCCCCGGACGCCAAGGACAGTGCGGTGCTTGTCTTTGAAAATGACGGCATAAGAAGAATACATATAGACACAGTTTTCCCGGTGCTTCACGGCGAATACGGCGAGGACGGTACAATTCAGGGCTTGCTTGAACTGGCGCATATTCCTTATGTGGGAATGGGAGTGCTGTCATCGGCAAATTCCATGGATAAAACCTATTCAAAAATAGTATTTGACGCTGCCGGGATACCTCAGGCGGATTGGGTTGTGGTTTTAAAGGATGATAATTTCGAGGATAAAATGAATGAGATAGAGCAAAAGTTAGGCTATCCCTGCTTTGTAAAGCCCGCAAGAACAGGCTCATCGGTGGGTGTGGGCAAGGCTCATAACAGATGGGAGCTTTTAGCTGCTTTGGAGAACGCCGCTAAATTCGACAGAAAAATTCTCGTTGAGGAAAATATAGACGGACATGAGGTTGAATGTGCGGTTTTGGGCAATAATGACCCCAAGGCCGCCGAGGTCGGGGAAATAATGCCTACGGTTGAGTTTTATGATTTTGACGCGAAATATAACGATAACACAACGGTGCTTCAAATTCCCGCAAAGCTTCCCGATGATACAAGGGAACTTATAAGAGAGCTGTCCGTAAAGGCGTTTAAGGCAATGGACGGACAGGGGCTTACAAGATGCGATTTCTTTGTAAAATACTCGGACGGCTCGGTGGTTTTAAACGAGGTAAACACCATGCCGGGCTTTACCAATATAAGCATGTACCCCAAGCTTTGGAACGCTGTGGGACTGGGATACGGTGAACTCCTGGACAGACTCATCTCGCTTGCGGACGAAAGGGTGAAATAAGGTAGCTTGACATTGAAAAATGCTGATAACTGTACGGTAAAGGTGATTACCGTACAAAGAACCGAGGACGGTACCGATACCATTGAGGAGATGGGTATGGGTACCTACCGGGAAAAGGAAAACAAGAAATATATTTTATACAAGGTTAAAAAGGAAGATACAACCGATACGGTAATGATAAGTGTAGGAAGAAATGAAGTAAGAATTAAGCGCACAGGCACCGCGGCGTCGGTCATGGAATACAAAAAGGGAGAAGCCACCTTTTTTAAGTACCGTCTGCCCTACGGGACAATACCGGTACGCCTGGATACAATAAGGATTGTTGACGCGCTTGAAGGTTTGGGGGGAGAGCTTAGAATTTTTTATACGCTGACCCTAAACGGAATGAAGCTCCATAACGACACCAGAGTGATTATCGAGAGGTGACACGAATGAATTTAAACAAAAAAATACTGGCTTTTATACTGTGTATATGTATGCTCTTATCGAGCATCGTGTTTGCCGAAAGCATCGAAGATGAGAGCAGGGAGTACAGTACGGAGTATGAAATTTACAGGCAGATGGCGCAGCTTATAGCGGACACATATATAGACGAGGAGCTGACCCAAGACGAGGTTATTCAAAACGGTATATCCACGCTGCTTGACGGAAACGAGGAAATGCTCATACAGCTTTTAAAAAGCACCTTCCGGGGACTGGACGAGTACAGTGAGTTCTACACCGCCGACGAATACCGCGAATATGTAAACAACCTAAACCGCACCTTTTACGGCATAGGCCTTAAGCTGACGGATTCAAACGGTTATACCGAAATAACCGGGTTTGTCGAAGAAAACGGACAGGCGCAGCAGTCGGGCTTTAAGATGGGCGACAAGATTGTTGCGGTGGACGGAGCGGATGTTGTGGGCAGGGGCGCGGAATATGTGCGAAACCTGATAATCGGAGATGTGAACACAACCGTTAATATCCGCGTAATGCGCGGTGAGGAATATATAGACCTTATCGGCATACGCACCGAGGTAAAGCAGGAAACCGTAACCGGCGGCGTGCTTACCGGCAATATAGGCTATGTGCGGATACGCTCCTTCGGAACGGATACCGCAAACGAGTTTGCCGATGTGGTAAGCCGGTTTGAAAACAGCGTTACAAGAAAGGTAATTCTTGACCTTCGCGACAATCCGGGCGGACTTGTAAGCATTGCGGTTGAGATTGCAAAGATGGTAGTGCCCAAGGGCAAAATCATAGATGTAAAATACAGAAACGAGGAAAAAAATCTTACATATTATTCCGAGCTTGTAAAGCCGGAGCTGCAGTTTTATGTGCTTGTGAACAAGAACACAGCCTCCTCGGCGGAAATTCTTGCCAGTGCGATACAGGACAGCGGCGTGGGAAAGCTTATAGGAACAACAACCTACGGCAAGGCGGTAATTCAGCAGGCGTTTACCTTAACAAACGGCTCTGTGTATAAGCTTACCACCGGTCAGTACATAACAAGAAACGGAAGCCGGATAAACGGTGTGGGCTTAAAGCCCGATTACAGCGTTGAGAACTACATGGAAAAGATTGATACAAGCCTGTATTCCAAGCCGGATTTTGAAAACCGCTTCACCTTAGGCAACAATGCCGAGGCGGTAAAGGCGGCAAAGGAAAGACTGTATATGTTGGGCATCTATAACGGCTCAATGGACAACGGCTTTTTCGACGAAAGCTTTCAGTCGGCGCTTAAGGTGTTCCAGGAGAATAACCACCTTTCGCCCAACGGCGTTTTGGACATTGCCACCCAAATAATGCTTGACAGGCAGTTTGCCCGCCTTGAAAAAGAGGTGGACAGACAGCTGCAAACGGCATACACAATGTTTGGCGGCAAGATTGAGGATTTATATTGACACAAAGAGGCTGTTGCAAAAACTGCAACAGCCTCTTGGGGGTGCGGCAAAATAGTGCAGAATGAACAAACCGAAGATTTTTAGGCGTTAAGCCTAAAAATCCTTGCCCGAAGGCGTACATGGGTACGTCGAGTGGTGAGGTTTGTTCATAGCATAAAG
>JAQXZB010000044.1 GCA_029226975.1 Clostridiales bacterium
AGACAGTTATATGTTATTTTTACTATTTCATCAAGAGCTTTCTGAAGAAGCTGTGAAGATATGCAGATGTCGCTTGTAATAAAATTAAGCGTGGTAGCCATATTCGGATGAATCATCCCGCTGCCTTTAGCCATTCCTCCCAAGCGGCATTTAACGTTGCCTATCGTAAATTCCACTGCAACTTCTTTTTTTACTGTATCTGTTGTCATAATGGCAGTAGCAGCTTTTTCGTTTCCTTCATATGAAAGTCCCGCACACAGCTCGTGTATGCTTTGTTCTATAGGCTCTATAGGAAGAATCTGACCGATTACGCCTGTTGAAGCTACCAAAACATCATTTGCTGAAATTCCCAATTCATTAGCGGCGAGCAGGCACATAGCTTCTGCTTTTTCCTCGCCGTCCGCATTGCAGGTGTTCGCATTTTTTGAATTTGCAATGACAGCAATGGACTTGTTGTAATTTGCAGATAAATGTTTTTTTGTAACAATTATCGGAGCACCCTTGACTTTATTCTGCGTATAAACAGCGGCGGTGTTGCATTCTTTATCACTTACAATAATGCATAAGTCATTTTTATTCTTATCTGGATTCAGTCCGCAGTTTAAACCGTTTGCTTTAAAGCCGGCGGAAGCACACACACCTCCGTCGATATATGTATATCCTTCAAAATTTTCCATTTTTATACAATCCTTTCTTCTTCTGTACTAATTCTACCGCAATAGGGCAGTATTTGTCAATATATTTAAAAAAGTATTATTAAAAAAACAAAAAAAGTATTGACAAAACTCCGATACTTTGCTATAATGTACAAGTCGGCTGTGATTGACAGTTCATATGGAGAGATGTCTGAGTGGTTGAAAGAGCCGGTCTTGAAAACCGGTGACGGTTCCGCCGTCCGCGGGTTCGAATCCCGCTCTCTCCTCCATTTAAAATTAAATATCTGCAGTGTGCTGATTGCCTATTAGAACGGCGGCAGTTGGCATTTTCTTTACGGAGAAGTACTCAAGAGGCCGAAGAGGCGCCCCTGCTAAGGGTGTAGGTCGGGTAACCGGCGCGAGAGTTCAAATCTCTCCTTCTCCGCCACCATTAAGCAAGTCATTTTTTGAATGACTTGCTTTTTGTTTTTCTCCTGTGTTTATATTCTTTAAATACTCTATGGAATACTTGGGAGCATAGGATAATTTGAATCTCCCTTTCCGTAATCGTATCTGGAGCTCATATTAAATGTTCCTGCTGTTGTACCGTATAAGTCGTTTTCAACGGTGATTGACACTATATCCTTAGTTCCCGTCGAAACATCTTCATTTAGTGTATAGTCAATCTTGACATGGTTAAATGCATTTCTCGCGAAATATACACCGTCATACTTTGCAGCACCGTTATCATCTCTAAGCTGTGAACTAGCACAATAAACGTCAGTAGTTGAATCATTCTTCACAAAGAATAACGCTGAATTACCGGCGTATTCTTCGCACTTTTCATTACGATTACCACCAACAATGCCAAACATAAACTTTGAATTGTTTTCCGCGTAAATATCGAACTCAAAGCTAACCGTTTCACCCGGCTGTATAAATTCGGCGCTGTCCCAGCTCCAGCCGCGTCCGCCGCGAATTATAGAGTCGGTTGCAGTATTGGCGAGTTTTAGCACATTCTCTTTGCCGGTCACAGCAGCCTCAATTGACAATTCTGTGTCGCTTAAGTCACCATTCCAGTCTGTACCGCCCTCAATTCTCCATAAATCAACACGGTTGCTGTTCCAATTGTCACCATTGTTCAAGGAATCGAAATTATCCTTAATCAATGTATAATTGCCGTTCTGATATGATTTCTCCTGGTATACTTTAAGGTTGTCTATGTACACATCAGCTTGACAAGCTGCCTCATAAGTACGCGTGAAGTAACTGATACCGGCTGCACTTGTAAGCTTGTTGGGTTCACTCTGAAATCTATTGGACACATTTTTTGTAACCTGTTTTGTACCTTCTGAGTTTGTTACTGTGATTATCTCTGTATCTGTAGCTTGACCCCATGCACCTTGACTTATATCATCATTAATTGTGTAATCCACCCTGATATGGTTTACTTCACCCTTTTTGAATGCTATTCCTGTACTCTGTAAATCATATGAGCTTCTATTCTGCGATCCGTTAACGTAAAAATTACCGTCCCACACTATAAAGAGGCTGTCCGTCCTGCCAAAATCATCCGGTTTCTCAGCATATAATACCCCCGCAATATTATATAATTCATATGCGTCATATAAGCTTGTCACAATTCACACACAGAATGTGTCGACCTTTTCTCCTCCAACAATCAGTCGGTTTTCATTTAATTTTTTAACACTCATCGAGCATACCATACAGCCCTACCAAAGTCAATTACAAATATTTTCCTTTTGTTCAAGAAATCTACCATTTTAGGTAATAATTGGCTGAAATTCGCCAAAATACAGACTTGTCACAAATATAATGCACAAAAATACCACCTTGGCTCCCACGCGTGGGACTGCGTCCGCTGTTTTAATCAATGTAAGAATGAAATGACATTACCGCCGACCGTTCCGCCCCGAAAACACCATCATTGCAGTCAGGAATATTTTCTTCCTTCTTAATCCGGTTACGAAACAGAATGCAAAACACATATCCTTCCTTACTTTTATTATATCAGTATTCCCGCCAAAAGCAATTACATAAAAATATTTTTTGAGCAAATATTCGCCTATTTGCTTTTCACATGTTTAAAAATCAGGATTTTTTTACCAATATTACGCACAAAAAAGCAACCTTCTCATTATTTTTTCAAAAAAACTTGACCTTTTCGCGAAAATGTGATATATTGCTATCCGTATTCTTTTTGGAAAGAATACAAATCAACCATAAGTCCTGTAAAAATACTCAGCCCCACATCGGCATTATCAATTAATGACACAACATCGGATGTTATCCCTATTGTGTACGCTCCCAACGGGGACTTGTCGAATTACCTTATTATATATAACATATCTGCCAACAGCATTATAAAAAGGTTTGATGCGTGTAAATTTACACGCAATTCCCAAGCCTGCATGATGTCAAAGGACGGAAACCACATTGTCGGCTTATCGGACGGCAATGATATTTCCGAGCTTATGAACAATCGTTCAAAGCATTTGGCAAAGTCCTTACGGAGTAATTCTTATATCTCTTACCTCAATTCCGAAAAGGTTCTTGTTATAGAGTCCACGGAACGCTCGGAAATATGGGGATATTCGTACACCTGTATTGTACCTTACGATGATATAACACGCCAAACATATCATATACTTACAGTATCCATACTGATCATGCTGGCACTTTGTGTTATTCTTACGTTATACATAATCTTAGGCTCAAAAACTCTTTATGAACCATGGAAAAAGCTTGCGAATGTTGCTGAAAATGCATACCCCAATTATGACAAGTATTTTCCGAGAAATGATTATGAAGACTTTATTGAAAAATGCTTTACCGATATATCTCTTGCAAATAATAAGCTCTCGCACAACTATTCACGCATACTGCCCCTGAGCCAAGAGCGTTATCTTATAAGCGTATTAAACGATATGGCGAGTGACGGTGTTTTTGAAACACTGTCATTTAAATATGACAACTTTATGTCATTATGCATAAACATTATGATAAATCCGAAATTTGAGATTAACAATGAGGAGGTTACATTAGAAAAGCTAAAACACGCAATTATGGACGTTGTGCATAATGTATTTGCGGATTCCTTTATAACATATAGGCTTCCCATTTCATCCAACAACCTATATCTCTTGCTTAATCTCAAGGATGATGCGCAAACAGACGATATTTGGGCTGCAATGGATACGGTAAACGACATACTCAGTTTTGATCTGGATAATATATTGATAACTGGCGGAAACGGAAACATATACTCAGGTTATAACGGTATAAAAATCACGCATCATGAGGCCCTTTCCTCGCTTGCCAATAAGCTGAGCAAAACAAAAATAAAGTTTTCGCCGTCACATTATCATTCTGTCATAACGAATGAACATGAAAATATGCTGTTAAATTATCTCACTATCGGACATATTGACAAGGCGCATCAATTGCTTGATAATATATATTCAGCAATGAACGAAGCACCGGACGAGGATAAGAAATCTTCGTATATTGAGATAATAAATATACTCGAAAAAGTCGTAAATCAGAAAAATCTGTCCATCAATACAGATATACACAGCTCAATATTAGACATACTCAGGTCAAATAAGACTCTTGATGAACCGACTGTGCAAAGCTACATTTCCGATATACTTGAACAAGTAGCAGAGATAATGGCAACATATTCTTCAAAGCTTGACATTAACGCAGTTATTGGTTTCATAAACGAAAATTTCTGCAAGGATATTGTGCTTGAGGACATAGCGGAGAAATTTGATACCTCGACAAAATACCTCTCAAAGCGAATAAAACAGTATTTGGGGGTTCCGTATAAAGAATACATAACAAGACTGAGAATGGATAAATCAAAGGAATTGCTTCAAAATACAGATATAACAATAAATGAGTTGTATTTGGAAGTAGGTTTTGCAAACAGGACTGCATTCACACGAGCATTCAAGCTTAGTACAGGCTTGTCACCCTCGGAATACAGGTCAATACACGGTAAAAAGAAATAACGCGGGTCTTACCGCCAATTAGGCAAAAAATGGGGACTTTTGCAGAGCTGCAATCGTCCCCCATTTTCCGGGCGGGCTGTTGATACAGCCCGTCATTTAATCATTTTCAGCTTTTGGGCATTATTCAAACACAATTATGTTATTATTCATTTTACATTCCGACAACTTTATCGTATGTTCAATTTCTTTTCCGTCTTTAACCAAAATTAAATTGTAATCGCCGTAAAAACCGCGGATTTTCGCCATTCCGTTTTCATCTGTTTCGATTTGAGCTTCTGTGTGCCATTCTTCCTCAAACAATCTCTTTATTGTGTGGAATGCCGGCTTTTTAGACATATCAAATCGCATCAAACCTCCGTGATACATATTCTCGCCGACTGTCATATCTCCCTGCGGAGCAAATGCCGCATAGCCATCAACCATATTCCAATAGATAATGGCGTTCATAGCAGGATGCGAGAAAAATATGGAATATAGATTTTTTACCAATTCGTTCTGAATATCTTCATCCTCACGAGAATTTGAAAATGCCGAAATAGTCATTTCGGTAATCTGGATTTTTTTACCAAGCTCTGCGTATTTATCAAGCACTTCATATAAATGAATAGGATTATAACGCAATGCCGCCAGTCTTGCCTCTTCCTCAGGCTTGAAAAAGCTGTGGAACTGCATTCCTATAGTATCAAGATGAGCTCCGCTGTTTATCAATCTCTCTATCTGCATATAATATGCGCTTCTGTTCTCACGATAGTCAAGGTCATCCCACACACGATAATCATTTATAATCAATTCATTATTGGGGAAATACCTATCAGCAGTTTTGAAACTCCAATCCACAAAATCATTCTCTCTGTAGAATTTTGTTTGTTTTTTTGAAAAACCGCCATAATGAACTCCGTCTTCCGGTTCCGTATACCAATTAAGTGTTTCATTCGTGACTTCCCATGACGGTATAACCGCTCCGTATCTCTCTGCCAACTCTCTGAAACGCTTTTCAAGATATTTCTTTTGAGTTTTAACATCTGCATCTCTAACCCACTGCGGAGTAAAATTATCGTAGTTTAAGCAATGGCACTTCGGTTCAACATTGTTTTCTAAACAATACTCAACACACAAATCAGTTGCCGGACGGCGATATATTTTCGGACTGTCCTTCTCAAATCTCGGTTTTCCCTGCTCAGGCTCCAAATCACTCCAATAAAACGGTATTGTTGCCAAATTGAACACTTCTTTAAACGATTTTCTGTATTCATTATTTTTTTCTTCGCTTTCAAGCTCATCTAACATAAATATATTGGCACCGTACTTAAATTCATGATTCTTCTGTTTTGCAATAATCTTTACTCCTTTTATAGGATTTCCGTCCTTATCACAAACCTTAAACAATGCATCGCCTTTACGGTACGTTTCAATTCCATAATTTATTCTGGCTTACATATATTCTTTGTTTTCTTCAAAATACTTTAATGCTGTTTCTCTTCTTCCCATAATTACACCTCATTTATTAACTACATTCCCCACTTAAGTACCAATACAAATCCACCCTTAGCGATCGGATTATAAATACCATAAGTTGATGACTCACAATAGCAGGAGTTCAATCTATGACTATTGTTTTGGTTCTCAATCCATAATCGGCATTTATGTGATGGTGGAATTCCCTGTGATTTTGCGGTAACCAATCCGGGTTGAACGAATGATACATAAGGCAATGACCTTTCATTTTTATATCATTTTCCTTGCAAAATTTCACAGCGGTGTCAACCGGCGGTCTTCTGTAGATTTTCGGACTGTCGGCCGAAAATCTCGGCCTGCATTTTTCCGACTCCAGCGTGTCCCAATAAAGTGGAACAACAGCATAGTTGAACAGTTTATTACAGATGCATTCCGCCGTCAATAATCATATCTGTTCCGGTAATGTATCTGCCCTCGTCCGAACACAGTAGTAATGCCGCCGGAGCTATATCTTCCGCTATTCCGGCATACCCGCAAGGTATTTTTGAATATATTTTCGCTTTGTATTCCTCATCGCTCAGTGCCGATTCATTTCTCGGTGTAAGTATAACTCCCGGCGCAATATTATTTACGGTGATGCCAAATCCGGCAATCTCTCTCGCCATTGTCTGAACAAAATTCATTTGTGCCGACTTTGTTGCGGCATAAACCATAAGCTGCGGATTTTGCTTGTACTGATTGACGCTGCCAATCATCACAATTCGTCCGAATTTCTGCTCTTTCATATGTTGCACATACTTTTCCGTAAGCTGCATTGTACTTCTTACATTTGTATTGAACTGACTTGCAAAATTCTCATCGGTAACGCTTTCAAGCCCGCCGCGTATCTGAACGGATGCATTCAGCACCAGTATGTCAACGTCGCCTGTCTGTTCATACAGCTTTTGGGCACAGCCGCTCTCTGATAAATTTGCCATAACCGGAACGGAATTTTCTATTTTTGCACTTGCCTTTTCGCATTTTTCCATGCTTGTCGCACCATGCACAAATACTTTTGCCCCATGTTCTGCAAGGGTTTTTGCAATCGCAAAGCCTATACCCTGCGTTGAGCCTGTCACAAGCGCGGTCTTTCCCGTTAAATCAAACATAATTCACTACCTCATAATTTATAATGCCGACTGCGTATCGTTGGGATCGCCGTTTATTGCCAGGTCGTATTCAAGCGACCAATCCAATCCGCGATACTCCGCCGCACGATCATCTGTTTCTATGAACTCCATAAGCAGGTCAAGCATTTCCTTCGTCCATGTGTTCTTATCTATCTGCGCGGTTGTAAACTTGTTAAGCGTTATCATTTCAAAGCCGAACAAATCCTTAACCTGGGTCTTTGCCGCGCCGCCTACAACTTCTTCAACAAGGTGGCTCGGAATGAAAAGAACACCGCCGCCTGCACCAAATACAACATCACCCGGTAAGCATATTGCATTACCTATTCTTGTTGCTGTGTTATATCCTGTCATGATAAAGTCACGAATAGGTGTAGGGTCAATACCTCTGTAATATACCTGTGTGTCAGCAACCTTCTTCATCTGCTCGGTATCTCTTATACCACCCCA
>JAQXZB010000045.1 GCA_029226975.1 Clostridiales bacterium
CTCGGCTATGAGAGCCGCACCGACAACAGTCTTTCCAAATGCTGTTGAAGCACACAAAACCCCGTTGTCGTTCTGCAGTATCATATCCAATGCTGCCTGCTGCTCACCGCGAAGTTCTCCTTTAAATTCCACATCAATGGCGCGTCCGGTATTGGTTTCGTCGGTAATTTTCATATCAACATTATTATTGACAAATATCTGAATCATATCGTCAAACAAGCCTCTCGGCAGTCCTAAATACTCATCGGTTTCTTCCGAAACAGATATTATTCTCGGCTTATTATATGTGGATAATCTCATAGCCTGAGACTTATAGAAATCGGGGTTTTTAAATGAAGCTAAACGCTTTAACTGTGTTAATCCTTTTGATGATATGCCGTTTTTCTCAATATATAGCATATTAGCTAAAGTAATATTTACACAATCCGGGAAGTCTGACTTATGTAATGTTACCGGTTTCTTTTTCTCCCATGGCTTTTCCGTTCTGTCCTCATATAATTCTCCCATTTCACTGTTCCCAAGCATTTGAATAAAGTTCTTAACCTCGGCTTCGGACAATGTTTTGACCTCCGAAAGAAATGCCCATTGGTCAGTATACGCCTGAAACTGCTCATTCACAAACATTGAATTGCCTTTTTCTCTCGGCTTCTTCTGTAAAGGCAATGCAATCAAATTGCCGAAGCCTCCTTTAGGCATAGTATCCTGATTTGGAAATAATCTGTCATAAGAGGAAAACTTAATCTCATGTCTTTCATTCATCGCAGCGGTCAATATGCAGCTGCCAAGCCTTCTCGCTGTCACAGCAGCAATATTTTCATTAAAAAATATCCAAAGATGTCCTCCGACCCCGGAACGTGACCGCTCCACATACGCGGGTATTGAAATTTTTTTACACAATTCTTTTATAACCGATATATCCGCCTGCCAGTTATCATCATCAAAATCCATAGCAAGAAACCGGCAGGTTTCATCCTGCAATAAAGGATATATTTCCGCAATAATATTGCCGCGAAGGTGATTATCGATTACATTGTAATCTAATCTTGCATAGCTTCTATTTTCACATTCGGAGCATTTGATGTTTGGCTTATTGCATATCATCGGTTTCCATTCATTCAGACATACAGGTGAATACCCGCAATTTCCTTTCTTGCTTTCCCATCTTTTTGCATAAACATCATCACGTCCTATAAACAGCGACATATACAGCTTTATTTTATCTGCAGCGCTGCTGTACATAGTTACTCCCTTACGAGTATAGTTATCCGGCCCGGTAAAGCACTGATTATTCCACCAATTCTCGGAGCATGTGTATATTGTCTTATGGTTATATATTTCTCTATATACCACATAATTTTCTCCTGTTTCACTGTTTATTGCCATTGTAAGCACTTCATAGGCAATGCCATTTGTTGATACATACTTTCCGCGCTCTATCATGTCGGCACAACTCCTTTGAAAAAAATATAAATAAAAAATAATCTGCTTTTCGTAAATGAAGCGACTCATTAACCAAACTATATTATATCACAAAATAATTAAATTGGCAATAAATAAATTGCCCTTTGAGGCGGTATACGGATGAGGTTTTAAACAAGGCTGTATCGGTCATACGGGAAATGATAAAACGGGATAAAAATCATCCGTCAATCATTATGTGGAGCCTTGCAAATGAGCCTATGATAGAAACTGATGAGGGCGACAATTTCTTTAAGGTCATGGCCAAAACCGCAAGAACTCTCAACAGCACAAGACCGATAACCTTTGTTGCATTCTATGAGCCTGAAAATACAAGAGGAATGCAGTATTATGATATTTGCTGTATAAACAAGTATCAGGCGAAGATGATAAAGCTGCAGTATGAGAAATTCAAAGAGCAGCCGTATGCGGTAAGAACTCATGTATGGGCATTTGCGGACTTTAAAACGGCGCAGACCATTTCAAGAATAGTATTTAACCGCAAGGGCGTGTTCACAAGAGAAAGAGAACCGAAAATGGCGGCGCATATGCTCAAAGAATTATGGAATGAATAATAACATGGAATATAAATTTAAGACAGAAACAGACTACAAAATATCTCTGCAAAAAGAAGAAGAGCGGGATAATATTATAAAAATCAAAATCAGCATTGATTTCGGTGCTTATAGAAAAGCTTTGTGAGAAGCATAGGAAAATGCTTGGATTTTATCTTGCTTTTTGGAAAGAAAATAAGCATTGTCTTACAGACGGTAAATTATCCGCCCAAGCACCCGAAGCGGGCTACGGGTTTATATCAAGTGAAACAAAGGATAAAATAATAGCTGTGTCATATGTAAAAAGCAGTATGAGCATTAAAAAAACCGTATAAAAAGAAAGAAACTGTTACAGACCATTCCATGTGCATTCGGGACAATATGGGAGGATAAAACAAATCTTCCCGAATCGGAAATACCGGCAGGAATGCCCGGATATGATTTATAGGTCTGGTAGTATTGGGATGGATATACGGCGAGGGTGATTTCGGCAAAAGCATCTGTATTGCGGCAGGCTGCTGTGAGGACGGCGACTGTACGGCGGCAACTCTGGGTGAAATTATGGGTATAATAAACGGCGTGGACGCACTGCCGGAAAAATGGATTGAGCCGATAGGCGATGAGATAAAAACGATTTCATTAAATCTTGCTATGGAAACTATGGGGATTATAAGTGTACCGAAAACAGTAACTAAGCTTACGGACAGAGTATGCAATGTTATGCCGGTGTTCCTTTCGGGCTTCTATGATGTAATGAACAGTAATATCAGTATGAACAGAACAGAGGACATGGTGTGTAAAAATAAATACAGAGCAACATTTGTGCCGGAGATAAGCTCTGTAGGAAAGCTTGGTAAAATGTACATTCCGCTTTCGTTATTCCGTGCGCCCCAGGAGTTCAGAATAATCAATGACAAGGCTTAATCACGAAGAGAAATTGAAGTTAAAAGATTTTATAATTAAAAAATATAGTCTGAATTTGTATGGGATAGAGTTTACGGAAAATTAACTCGTTCAAAAACTGTGTAAAAGTATTGAATATTTCTTAATTTTATGCTATACTAATAATTGGTTAGTATATTTTGAGGTGATTGCTATGACTGATAATCTGAATAACATTAAAGTTTATCATGGAAGCTATATGGAGGTTAAGACCCCGGATTTGAATAAATGTAAAGATGGTAAGGATTTTGGCAGAGGCTTTTATATAACCACTGACAAACAACAGGCAATTAAGTTTTCCAAACTGATTGCTGATAGATATAATACACCCTTTGGAGTGTTAAATGAATATTTGTTGTCAGATATCAATAATTTAAAATATTATGCCTTTGAAAGTACAGATTTAAATTGGTTAAATTGTATTGTTGGAAACAGAAGAAAATCATACAGGCACTTGGCAGAAAAATGGGCGGATTATGATATATTATCTGGTAAGGTGGCAAATGATGATACTTCTACCGTTATAAATGTTTATCTGTTGGGGCTTTATGGTGAGATTGGTTCAGAAAATGCAGGGACGATGGCAATCTCAAATTTAGAACCTGAACATCTCAAAAATCAATTGTGTTTCAGAACGGAAGAAGCATTAAAAAAACTTTGTTTTATAAAGAGTGAAAAAATAAGTCTTGTTCGAGGAAGGTGATTTTGTGAAAGCGACAAAAGAGGTAAAAGAATTTTGTGCCCACAATCTTGTATGTATGGTAATAAATGATATTAAAGGATATTTCCCCAATATGTCTGAAAATCAAATATTATCGGATTTCACGGCTTCAAAAACATACTCGGAGCTTTTCAGGGAAGAAACAGGCTTATGGGCGGAGGGCCCTGATTATATTATAAATATGTATTTTGAAGAAAAGGGAATAAATAAAGGTGGTGTTTGATATGTCAGAAAGGAAAGTTCTGGACATAACACATTTTCAATCTGAGTGTGTTGTAGAGTACAGCAGATATGCTCATATACCCATTTCTGAAAGTTCAAAGCTTTTTGCAAAATATAATTTGTTTGAGTTTATAAAACAATGCTATGACATTTTACATTTAGATGGTGTTGAATATGTTATAAAAAATGACATAGCAAACAGAATTGATAATGGAATATGTTATAATCCAAATTGATTTGTGTATAATTATAAAACAAGTAATGAAACTTACATGAGTTTTACTACGCCATTTTTGCATTGAAAAAAATAGAAGCCGCACTCTACAAAATGCGGACTTCCGGTGTAAAATCCCGAATTTGACGCTCGAAATTCAGTACTTGCATCAACAAGACGGGTTATATCCTTAAAATATGTTTAAATAAAAATACTTAGTAGTAAACACCCCAAATTCCTACTACGGTTTTACTACTAATGAAAACAGTAATAATCAACGGCTTTAAAGGTATAATTTTATTTTAAAATGCTGTTGATTATTTTGCGAATTTATGGTATACTTAGTAAAAAAGCATATATCATAAAATGTGCGGGAGGTGAGCCGGGATGCTGCTTAATAACGGAAAAAAGAGAATACCCATAGGCTACGAGGATTTTAAAGAAATAATCGACGGCAAATTTTATTATGTTGATAAAACGATGCTTATATATCATTTGCTGTGTAACGGCGGAAAGAATAATCTTATAACAAGACCTAGGCGATTTGGAAAAACGCTTAATTTCAGTATGCTTAGATATTTCTTTGATATAACCGAAAAGGATAATGCATGTCTGTTTGATGACTTGAAAATTTCCGGGTATTATGATGAGCTTGCGATGTACAGGAATACGCATCCGGTTATTTCACTGTCGTTAAAATGTGCTAAACAAGGCGATTATGCAAAAGCTATCTACAGCTTAAGATATGAAATTCAGGAGCAATTTAAAAAATACAGATATGTTTGGGAAAGTGAGCTTGTAGATAGGAACGACAGAGATAAGGCAGAAGCGGTAATGCAGCCTGATTCTAATGAGGAAATTCTCTCTCAGTCCATAAAGCTACTAAGCTTATGCCTTAAGCAGTATTACGGAGTAAATACGATTATCCTCATAGACGAATACGATGTGCCGCTTGAGGATGCGTATTTTTCGGGCTATTATGATGAAATGGTGAGATTTATACGCTCACTGTTTGAGTCTGCGTTAAAAACCAATCCGGCACTGGAATTTTCGGTGATAACAGGGTGTCTAAGAATATCAAAGGAGAGCATTTTTACGGGACTTAATAATCTTGAGGTTAATTCAATTTTGTCGGATACCTATTCCGAAAGCTTCGGTTTTGTGCAGAGTGAGGTTGACGAGCTTCTGCGATACTACGACATAGAAGAGAAGCGGCAGGAGATGAAAGAATGGTACGACGGATATCTGTTTGGAAAATCCGAGGTATACAACCCATGGAGTGTTCTTAATCAGGCAAAGACATGGACGCGCGATACGGAGGCATTTGCTGTAACCTGGTGGGCGAATACAAGCTCTAATAATATTATTAAGACCTTGGTTGGACAGTCCGATGATGAAACAAAGGCAGCAGTGGAGCTGTTAATACACGGCGGCAGTGTGGAAACAACCCTTAAGGAAACCGTAACCTACGGAGATTTGACGGAAAGTAATGAGAATATATGGAGCTTCCTGTTCTTCACGGGTTATTTGAAAATAAAGTCAGTTAAAAAGGTCGGGACAAAAGCTTTATATTCATTGGTTATACCCAATCTTGAGATACATGATTGTTATACCGATATAATCATGCAGTACTTCAACGCATATAAAAGGGCAATAAATAAGGATGAATTATATACTGCGCTGAT
The DNA here is from genome assembly GCA_029226975.1 of Clostridiales bacterium. Classification (GTDB taxonomy): domain Bacteria; phylum Bacillota; class Clostridia; order UBA1381; family UBA1381; genus Ornithomonoglobus_A. Next base: position 5,797 of record JAQXZB010000045.1, read on the forward strand.
AGGTCGCGATGCGGCGGGCTTTGCCGATCCGATAACAAAGCTTTTAAAATCAAGTATAAGTTTTTATGACAATACGGAGTCATTCTATCACGGACTTGTATCCGGCTTGCTTGTGGGAAATATATACTATAAAGCCGAGTCAAACCGCGAAACCGGGAACGGACGTAGCGATTTGATCTTGTATCAGAATGACAGATTTATAAATGCAATTATAATGGAATTCAAGGTTTGCAGAGCTGATGAAGAAGTAGACGCAGTAGCTAAGAGAGCTTTGCGGCAGATTGATGATAGGGATTATGCGTCAGAAGCAAGAAATCGGGGGTATAGGAATATAATAAAGTACGGAGTGGCTTTCAAGGATAAGGTGTGCTATGCGGTTGTGGAATAAGAGCTTTTGATTTATCAATTCTTGTTGTTAAAGTTGTATATATACGGCAGCAAGAATGGAATCAACTCAACACGCAGCTTGCCAAGAGTTGTAAAGTCAATATTGAGGTGCAGTTTATGTTTGATATCAATGCAAAAGGGGCTGTATCAGTCAAAGGGTATAACCTTTAATATCGACTGTTCCAAGTACGGCGGTATACAGGCAGACTGCGAAAACTGTACGATTTCTCTTTATCTTATAAAGCTATTTGCCGGTAGCGGGGAAATAAAAAGTATTCATGTGCTTGTAGTTATTACAGAGGATAATACAGTTATAAATGACATACCAAAACTCCTAAATATACTTAAGAAAATTGTGGGGTGATTACTATGAGATACTATGTAACTGCTGATGTTCATGGATATTTCAGCGAACTGAAGACAGCATTAAAAGAAAAAGGATTCTTTGAAGATAAAGAACCGAATAAATTGATTGTCTGCGGTGACCTTTTTGATCGAGGTGAAGAGGCACTGCAATTACAGGAATTTATTACGGATTTACTCTTAAAGGATAAAGTGATTCTCATAAAAGGCAATCACGAAGATTTAGCGTTAGATCTTTTGCATAATTGGTATAAAGGAAGTTATCTTCAATATTCTCACAATACGAACGGAACGGTTGATACAGTGTGTCAACTAACGGGTTCTGCTGTTTCTGACCTGCATTTCGATGCTGAAAAAATCGGTAAAGATTTCTTGCAAAGTCCGTACATACAAAAGGTTATTCCTGCAATGGTTGATTACTACGAAACAGAGCATTATATCTTCACTCATGGTTGGATACCTTGTAGTACAATAAATATTAGTTCCTATGAAAAAGAATATGCACTTATTGAAAATTGGCGAGATGCAAATGTTGATGCATGGGATAAAGCACGGTGGATTAACGGCATGGAAGCTTCCCATAAGGGCGTTATTGAAAAAGGTAAAATCATTGTATGCGGTCATTGGCATTGTTCTTTCGGTCATTCTCATTATGAGGGTGATGGCGGAGAATTTGACAACAATCCAAATTTTACACCCTACTATGGTGAAGGGATAATTGCGCTTGATGCATGTACTCCTGTTTCAAAGAAGGTTAATTGTATAATAATTGAAGATTAAACTGAGTGTAAACAGAAAGATAATCAAATGAATCCATATTTGATTATACCGCAGAACGCAAAAGAAAGTAAGAGAAACGGCGACACCCTCATTGTTCAAGCAAGGTTTATTTACCAAACAAATCAGAATGTGTCCCTGTTCGTGCAAGAGATAAAACAAGAACATCTTTTTTAATAAAATAAATCAGCAGCCAATCAGGCTCTATGTGACATTCTCGATGCCCTGCCCATTGTCCCGAAAGTGGGTGGTCACGGTATTTATCCTCAAGCTTCTCGCCGTTTGCTATTTTTTTAATAACATCATCGAGAGCTTCAATATTCATATTACGCTT
>JAQXZB010000046.1 GCA_029226975.1 Clostridiales bacterium
CCTTAGTACGAGAGGACCGGGATGGACGTACCGCTGGTGCACCTGTTGTTCTGCCAAGGGCATAGCAGGGTAGCTAAGTACGGACGGGATAAGCGCTGAAGGCATCTAAGCGTGAAGCCCCCTTCAAGATAAGATTTCCCACAGCGTAGGCTGGTAAGGACCCATGAAGACTACATGGTTGATAGGCCGGAGGTGGAAGTGCAGTAATGTATGTAGCTGACCGGTACTAATAGTCCGAGGGCTTGATCATAGCAAGTATGAAAAAGATAAGAATATAGAAGAACCACGAAGAAGTTTGAAGCATTGTTTAGTTTTGAGGGTGTAAGCCCAAAAATCCGGTGACGATAGCAAGGAGGATCCACCTGTTCCCATGCCGAACACAGAAGTTAAGCTCCTTAACGTCGATGATACTTGGCGGGAGACCGCCCGGGAAAGTAGAAAGTTGCCGGGTCACTGCTAATAGCAGTGTAAGGCCCGTTGGTCAAGAGGTTAAGACACGGCCCTTTCACGGCTGTAACGCGAGTTCGATTCTCGCACGGGTCACCAGAAGTATACGACCGTATCATCGGTTGTGTACTATGGGCCATTAGCTCAGTTGGTTAGAGCATCCGGCTCATAACCGGACGGTCCTAGGTTCGAGTCCTAGATGGCCCACCATAATAGTATTATCCGAACTTTTCATGTTCGCGATAACGGTAAAACTCCGCAGCAGATAATCCCGCTGCGGAGCTTTTTGTTGCCTATTTTTCTAATTTTTGTGCTTTATCTCTGTACTTTAGCTTGTATACCGGAGATAATTCCTTTAATACCTCTTTATTTACGGTGCTTAACTCCGATGTGTAATCTTCCGTTTGTGTATTGTACTTGTTCTTATCCGCACGTTGCTGTTCCACCGCTTTTAAGTAATCTTTTACATAACTGTTATATTCAGACGGTGTCATTTGGTAATAATACTTGACCCCCTTTTCCGTCCATTCAAGAGATGATTTGGGAACACTCGTGATAATGCAATTTTCAGAAACTGTATCGTCCTTGATGCGCCTTATCATTTGCCTCTGTGAGTCGGTAGTATTGTAATTCCAGTGGTCGAGAGCCTTAAGCAAATATGCACGTCCGTTTCGCTGCTTATCTTCCGGCAAAGCCTTAATAGCCTTTAACATTCCCGAAATATAGCTTGTAATTATTGCGTTTTGCTCATATTCCACCGCATTATCTATTGTGCCGCTGTAATCAAATGCTTTTTTGGCTTTTTCCTCATTATCATACATTCTGTTTAACACATCCGTAGAATAGTTGCTGTCCGAAATAAATTTATTTCTCAGTCCTATTGTCTTATCCCTGCGGCTGTCACTCATCGGAAACAGAGCCTTATTTACCTGCCCGAGAACACCTGTATAAGATGAAATAAGATGGTCAATCTTTTTCGGTGACATATCCCAATACCTTGCAAGCTTCGTTTGTCCCAGTGCATACGCAGCCTTTGATGTGTTTTCCGTATAGCGTTCATTGCTGGGCGAATATTCGTCATACTTGCTCTCTATTGGCGTCCCCTTAAAGTCCTTATTAAACCCTATATCCGTTAAACCTCCGATGACCGTATTTCCCAAAACAGAATGCACCGCGTCAATCGGATTAAGCTTATCGGGGAGCATAGGCGGTAAAAGCTGCGAAGCCAAATAACTGCCGAAATCATAGAACGCATTTTCGTTATCGCCGAATATGTACTCGATTGTTCTTTCTGTAAAAGTATCAAGCAGCGCATTTTCTCTCGGTTTCGGAAGTGATATGAAATTCCCGTCACCTATTGCAAAGTTATAAAAATTATTCTTCTTATAGCTCGACAGATTTTTGTACCCATCTTCGTCAACCTCTTTATTATAAAAATAACCGATGATACCCATTATCAAGGCGTTTAACAGCCATTTTAATAGTGTTTTGTACCGTTTTTTCGGGTCTTTTTCGGTGAGTGTTCTAAACATTTTGTCAACACCCTGTATAGCCGCATTATTAAACATTATCATCTTGTTTACGGCTTTTGCGGTATCTCCCTTTCCGCTTCTTTTAAAGTTGGTTGTAATATCGTCCGCATTAAATATTGCTTCCTGGAAATCTCCTCCGCTCTTTAAGGTCCTCTGAAATTCCATAAATCTCGGAATGCTTTCAACTGCGTCATTGATAGTCGCAACAGTTTCTACCGGGTGCCTGAATATGGAGTATGCCAATCTTCTCGCTTTTCTCATATCCTTTTGTGCAACTGTGCGCAGAGTCTTTGCTATGTCATCGATATTTGCCGACAGCTCCGAGGAATGACCTCCGCCCATTGCCTTATACTGCTTATAGCTTTTGCTGTTGGTTATAATCTCGCTTAAAGCTTTTACATACTGTCCCATAAAAGTAACGGGATTGTTAATCTCAGACAGCTTATACGCAGTCCCAAAGTCCCTTACGGCGTTTGTTGCCGCAAAGATGGGATTGTTCTGTGTAATGAGAAGCTTCATCGGCTGCATAATTTTGTCCATAATGTTCAAAAGCCCTGTAGTTTGCTGTGGAGAAAGCTCGGCAACAGAGTTATAGAAAGCGTCATTGTGTATCTGATAATATGACGGCTTGCCGTTCTTTAACACCGTAACGATTTTTTTGTTGGCGTTTGCAACGGGTGTAAAATCCATAACAGCATCGCCGAATATCTCATCAAGCAAATCACTTACCGCAAAATAATCCTTGCCGGAGCTTATCACACCTTGCAGCGCGTCCGCAAACTGTTCCTTTTGCGATGTAATATCCGTAAAGTGCGGAATTGCATCGGGAGCGACCTTTTCCATAAACTGACCAAATCCGTCTACAGTGTCGGCATAGTCCGCCCATATACTCATTACTTGGTTGCGCAGTGCGAACTTAACCATTTTTTCGGTATTGCGGATAATGCTTGCGGTAGGGCTGATTATTAAGGCTCCGCTGCCCTTTGCCCTGGCAATCGGAATGCGCTGATTTGCAAATGTGCCCTTTGCAGTGCCTGACTGTTTGCCGACTGCCCTGTAAAACGGAACATAGCAAGGATATTTTCTGTTAAGGGAAGCAAGCATATCTTCGGTCATACCGCCGGCGGGAATAACGAAATGCTTTATAACATTGTCCTGATACTCATAGAGATTTTCGGCGGCAGTCTTAATTTCCGGGTATTTCTTTTCAATTTCTGAAATCTCTTTTTTTATGCTATCAACGTCCTCCAACGTTGCATCGGCAAACACCCTTTTTGCCGTCACATCTTCTTGCTCGGGAGCAATCCACTCCAAAGAATGTCTTAGTACAAGATACCTGTCAAGCAGTTTAATATTCTTTGCGTCCACCATGCCGATACTGTCAACAAAGGATTTTGCATTTACGATATTTCCGTTCAAATCGCGAAAACCCTCACATATCAGGAAATTTGCCACCGTATGCGCATTTAATGAATTGGTTGCAAGAACATAGGCGTTATTCTTTCCCGACAAGCTCTTGCCGGTTATATCTCCAACATAATCCATAACTTCCTTTTGCGGGTGGAAAGCGTCAACCCAATCAGAGTACCATTTACTCCATCTTTCCCTAAAGGGCAGCTTCTCTTTCTTCTGCGAGCTGACAATAGCGGCATCGTATCTTTGCGAAAGATTATATGACATATATTTATTTACGGAAGAAGCAATGCTGTTAAGTGCCTTTAAATCCTCTTTGGAAAGAGTGTTTACAAAATCTGACCAAAAAGCTTTGCACATTCGTTGCGCATTGTTTTTGTTTGCTAAATATACCCTTACAAATTCCGCAACAGCTTCGCTGTTTCGCTCTTTTTCCGGGTAGTTATTGAGAAAATCCTCGGAAACAGCCTTGCGCAGTGCTTTTACACTTTCCAATTTGCTAAAACGGTATTTTTTGTCAATATGATGTCCCAATTCATGAGATATGGTTGGCAGATTATTTGTAATCCGTACTCTTATGGTTTCGGGCTTGTCCTTGTATATGGCGGAAGCTTTCGGGTCTGTAACCTTGCCTGTTGCAATGGGAATACCGAATTTATCGCTGATGTTCTTTACAATATCTGCAATATTAACATCATCTTTCTTGACGATATTCTTTGCTCTGTCGATAATATTAGCCTTGCCGTCCTCAACGGGCTTTGCGGTCCATCGGCTTGTAATGTCTGTATCGGCTGTGTCCTTAGAATACTTTATGCTATCGGACAATGTGCTTTTCTTCCTTTGTACGCCGAGATTTGACAAAACATCATCTGAAAGAACATCCGAAAAATCGTTCTTGACAATCGCAAGCAAATCAGGTATACTAATGGTAGAAGAACCTTTTATAGGAGGAACTGCATTTGCAGGTAACTCCGCCTCATTTGAGGACTGGTTCTTCTTTTTTGCATTTACCGCATAAAGTACGTCTAAAACTTCTATTTCATCAACCGAGTGATTATTGACTACAATCCGAGTAGGATAGTAATTGTTATCTGCATCGGTTGCTATACCTAAAAGCACATAGCCGCCTTTTGAGTTGTTCCTGGGCTTTAATTCATTAACTCGGATAGCGTTTTCTAAAATGTCACCTATGTTAAGAGTAACACGTGCCGTAGCTTCCGCATTTCTTGTCAGGCCATGGCTCAGCCCCCTTTTACCTACCAAAACATTGCGGTCAATATCCGGGATATAAACATAAACATTTTGATTGGTGTTTTTAGCATTACCCTTTCTTCGTACGTTTTCAAGACCTTTATTGATAATTTCCGCTCGGTTTAATTTGCCGTTATCGTCATATATTTCTTTGGTATCAAGCAGAGTGACAATCATGTCGTCTTTTTCTGTTAAAGCCTTGTATGTATAGTTCTCGTACTCATAATCATCAATATCCCTGCTGCTGTGAACAGTGCTGTCGCTGTCCTCCTCATCGCCGTCCTCGAAATCACTGTCCATTTCCTCAACAATGCCGCTCATATCCTGCGTATCGTCATTACCCATGTTAAGAGCCGCGTTAAGCTCTGCTTGTTCTGCCAAAGCCGCGTCAAGCTCTTTTTGGTATTTAAACTCTTTGCCCATATCCGCTCTTATGGTTTTAAGCTCCGCTTCGTAGTTTAACAAAACCGCTCTTTTTTGGGCAAAATACTTCGGTATCTTCTCAACCGCATTTATTATTCTTGTAATGTCTCCCTCACTGCTTTGACCCATAGTGACCGAATAATCATAATCGCCGTCAATTATGAGCTTCTGCCCGGTTTCTATGCTTCCCGAATACGAAATCTCAAAGCCCATATAGCTTCCTACATGAACCTTTTTACCGTTCTTTTGCGCATTCTTTATTATCTTTTCCAAAGCCTTGCCTGCATCGGCGCGCTTTTCGTAGGTGTTTTTGCCTATGGTTATGGAAAGCTTGTCCTGCTTTTTAACCTTTGCGGCATCATTTTTGATTTTTTGGACAATGTTCTTTAAGCTCTCTATCTGTGCCGGCAGTTTTGAAAGCCTGTCCTCCATGTAGAAGCGGTCAGCCTTATAGCTTTTTTTAAGAAGCATAAGCCGATTTACCTCCTCATCGACTTCAACCTTCTTCATGATAAGCGGATTGCCGGTTGCTATTGCCATGCCTGTTTTTGCGCTTAATACAAAATCGTCCGTTTCCTCAAGCTCCGAAACATTCCCGTCCGACATTGCCTGGTTTATGAACTCCGCCTTTCTTGCAAGCATCTGCCACATATAGCTGTCAAAGCTCTTTTCCTGTATGTATCTGTATATGCGCACATTCTTGTTTTCGTTGCCGTAGCGGATTATACGTCCCTCTCTTTGTTCTATGTCCGAGGGACGGTACGGCGCGTTAAGATGATGCAGGGCAACGGCTTTTTTCTGTGCGTTCATGCCCTCGCCCATTTTTGCCGTAGAGCCTATGAGTATGCGTATTTCTCCTTTGTTTAAAGCCTCAAACAATGCGTCCTTTTTCGCTGTGGTATTATAATCGCCAATCTTTGCAATTTGGCTTTTGTCTATTCCCGCAGCGGTGAGCTTGTTTATTATGTCATTATAAAGGTTATATCCGTACCTTGCGTCTTTGTCCTCGTTTATACCAAAGTCCAAAAATACAAACTGTACTCCCTTTGAAGCACTGCTGTCCTTGTATTCCTTTATAATGTTTTTGACGCATTTGTTTATCTTGCTTTCGGGAACGTCCAGCTCGGAAGATGAGTATCCTCCCAGTTGTGAAGCCACAAGCCTTAAATCCGTAGCCATAGCTCTGCCGTCATTGGTAACAAGAAGCATATTATCATCTTTGCTCTGCCCGCCGGAGCTTATGCTTTTAATACGCTCCGTAATCTCCTCTACATATTTATCATGTATGTCCGTTGCGGGGGAGGTAACGTCAATATATTCGGCTTTGGGCAAATCCTTTATTACATCGCTCGTTCTTAAAACGTCCATAAACATTCTCGTCATACCAATCATTTCCGGAACATTATGGTATTTGGAAAAACGCTCCTTTGTCCTAAAGCTTCTGCCGTCCGGGGATATTTCAATCTTTGTTTCAATCGTTCCGAAAGTGGAAGCCCAGCCGTCAAAGGAATATATCCCCGCCTCCCTCAATAAATCGGGGCGCAGATACCGCGTCATGTTATACAGCTCCGATATGGTATTTGTAATGGGTGTTGCCGTAGCAAAGGTAACTCTGCCGTCCCTGTCCCTTAAATAATTGGTTTTCATATACAGGTCCTGCGCTCTTTTTGCAGTACCACTCTTTATCCCCGGAACATTGAGCTTGGTATAGAAGGGCAGATTTTTAAAGTTGTGCGCCTCGTCAACAAATACACTGTCAACGCCCATTTCCTCAAAGGTTAAGGTATTGTCCTTGGGCGCGTCCAAAAGTGCTTTTAGCTGCACTTCCTTTGCCTTTTTCGCCTTTTCCAAACTGCTTATAAATCGTTTATCCTGTTTTTTGCCGCTCTCTGCTCTTGCGGCAGTGATAACGCTCTCTAAATCGGCAATCTCGTTTTCGATAAATGCCGCCTGAGTTTGAGGCTTTACGGGGATTTTATTAAAAGAAGTATGACCTATTACCACAATATCCCAGTCATTGGAAGCAATCTTTGAAAACAGCTTTGCTCTTTTGGATTTTTCAAAGTCCTTTTCTGTAGCCATGAGTACCTTTGCATTGGGATACATGGTAAGAATATCCGAGCGGAAATCTCCCACCTTGTGCTTGGGAACAATCATCATATTCTTTTTTACAACGCCCATGCGCTTTAATTCCATTGCCGAAGCAATCATCTCCGCGGTTTTTCCCGTTCCCACGCCATGTGCAAGCAATGTGTTTTTGCCGAATACCACTCTTGCCACAGCCGCTTTTTGGTAATCTCTTAATTTAAAGGTATCGCTAAGCCCCGGAAATGTAATGTACTGTGCCAAAGAGGCATACTGCATATTCCTGTTGCTGTTAAAGAGCCGGTTATATGTTGCCGTAAGCTCGTCGCGGCGTGTCTTGTCCTTGAATGCCCACTCCTCAAAGGCGGTCTTAATCTCCTGCTGCTTTTGCCTTGCAAGCTGCGTTTCCTTTTTGTTAAGTACGCGGGAGTCGCCCATCTTATCATACACATTAGCCTGTTTCATGTTAAGCGTGCGTTCGGTAAGATACATTGCATCGGCTCTTGCTGTGCCGTACTTAACGGTTGTAAGCTGTCGGTTGCCGAAAGTGTTGTTTCCGACTGACCATGTTCCGGTTGTTTTGTCATAGTTTATCTCGGGAAGCGAATAGGTTTCAAAGGTTTCGTGCATAAACTGCGCAACATACTTCTTATCAATCCATGACGCGCCCAGCTGCGGCTTTATTTCCGCGGCGGTCTTGTCCTTTGGTACAACAGCTCTCAAAAGCTTTGCATTCTTCTCAAAGCCCGCTTTGCCCTTTACAGCCTCATACTTTTCACGCACATTGCCCGAAAGGTATACGTCGATAAGCTCATAATTACCGTCGGGAGTAAGAATAATCTTATCGTCAAGCTCCTTGCAAAGGGTTTCTTTGCTTTTGCCGGTAAGCGATGTCATTCTGTTAAAATCTATGCTTCCCGTTTCGTTTATGGATATTGCAAGCGCGTCATGGGCGCTGTCCGCGCTTTTGGGCGGCTCATAGCCTATGGTGTCTTTTGTGAATATATCGGACTTTACATACTTCTTTGTTTTGGGGTTGTAAAGCTCAAGCCCCGATACACGCACAAATTCGCTGTCCTCGCCGAGAAATCTGTTTGCGCCGCTTTCCTCCAACTCCTTTAAAACCTCTATAGCCGCAATATTATCCGCCTCATTGGGGCGTATTGCGTCAATATCGTTTGACAGGACATAATCCTTGTATTGTTCTTTTGCGCTTTTTTGGGCGGTTTTTGCTCCTCCTCTAAGGTGTTGTTTACTCCAGTGACATCAGAAGATGGTTCATTCTCTCCTGTGCCGCTTCTCTTGCCAGGGTCTGATTTTCCCAATTCGTTGTCGATATTTCCGCCGGCGTGTTGTCCTGCGGCAGTCTGTTCTCTCTTGCCCAGTCCATCATGCTCTCGAACTCCCTCATCGCCGAGCGTGCTATCGTTTCTATCTGTTCTTGAAGCTCTCCCGACTTCTTCAGTCTGCGGTACACTTTGGGATATATCTCGCTCATCATATCCTCCGTTTTCTCCGTCCAATACTTCTCGTCGTACATCGTCCTGCTCCTCCTTTATATTTTCTTCATTGACTGCATTTTTGGCACTGTCCTGTATGTCTAAGACATTTTTAAGCCATTCGATGCTTTCACTTCTGAATACGGGAAATCCCGCATGGTTTTTAAAAGTAATATCCATTAAGCTGACTCTGCCGTAATCCTCGTCAATACTGTCAACAATAAAGCTTCTTCCGTCAACATCAGGTTGAGTGCCGACATAGTCGGATATGTTGTCCTGCTTTGCCGGGGCAGAGGGAACAGCCGTTTCATTTTTACCGTCCGTTTCAAATACTTGGCTGTTGTCAAAAACAATATAGCTTCTTCCTTGCGCCGCCTCTACTCGGTTATTGTACACAATACCGTCATAGCCCTTTGACTTTAACAGCGCGCAAAGCTCGTCATTGCTCTTTTCAAGGTTTTCCTTGCTGTTTGTCAAGTAGCCGACACCCTCGCTTTGCTCAATAACGCCGATTTTCGCAAGCTTTTGAACAATCTGAAAAGCGTTCCAGCCGAAAAAGTCCTCGTCTATTTCTATGGGGTTTGTAATATTTAAGTACGCCTTTACATACCTTGGATTTTCAATGCCCTTGTCATTAACTCTTTGCACCGCCTGAGCATAACTGCCGAAATGTATACCTATATCGCTTCTTTTAAAGCTGTCAAAATTTTCTCCCGTACCATGATATACCGGTATAAGCTGCCCGTTTTCGTTCTTTACAACGCTGTTTTGGGTACTCTCAAGGATATGCTCCGGCACAGCCTGTCCGGTAATATCCTTTGAGCTGTCCTTGTCGGTATTAAAATACTCGGCAACATTGTCAGAAAACAGCTCCCGAAGCTCGTTATCGGCATTGGTAAGCATATCATATACGCATACATCACTTGCATCGTATACAATATCATCATCACCGTTTATACGAGGGTCATTTTTATATTTTCCCCAAAGCTCATTTGATGCTGTTGTGGTCAGTTCGTTATCAAAGGTGTTTTTTAGCTTTTCAAATTCTTTGAGCCGGCAGACATCCTTGAGAGTTCTTCTCTCAATATCTGTCTGTCCTCCTCCGTCGCTTTCGGATTGTTCATTATCAGCTCTATCAGTTCCCTCTTGAACTTCTCCCGTACCTTTTCCGGCTTGGCGTTCGAGAATTGGCAAACTATCAGAAGTGTCGTTTCCGCTTCCGTCAGCTTGTGACCGCTGTGGCGTTTCTTCTCTATCTCCTCGTATGTCAGCATTTTCAACTTCTCCTTTCTCATTATTATCTGTGCTTATTGTATCACGTTTGGACTCGTTTGGCAATACGGTATTTTCGGAATTTTGCTGTTTTTCAGCATTTAACAATGCCGATGCTGTGTTATTCGGTGTGTAGAGTCATTAAGCGATGATTATGCATTAGCGAAAAACTTGGAAACAGGAATCGTTGCAAGCTATGACGGCTATTTGTACATACATGAACAAGATACCGAAATGATTTTGGAAATCATCATTGCGCCCATACGATACCTTAATATAACAAAATTGTTTGCGCCGGTGACATACGCCGAGATTTGACAAAACATCATCTGAAAGAACATACGAAAAACCACTATTGACAATCGAAAGCAAATCAAATATACTAATAGTAGAAGAACCTTTTATAGGAGGAACTGCCTTTGCAGGTAACTCCGCTTCTTTTTGAGGACTGGTTCTTCTTTTTTTTGCATCAACCGAGCGGTTATTGAATGCAATACGAGTAGGGGAGTAATTGTCATCTGCATCGGTCGCTATATTAAAAGCACATATCCATTCTAAAAGAATCAATATCAAAGTAATAATTAGGAAGCCTGCTCTTGTGTTATTGTATGTGCGCACAAGAGCAGGCTTTAAAATCATGTCGTTACAATATATCAGCCTTCAAAGCCGTTGGGATGCGTGGACTGCCATCTCCAGGAATCCTCGCACATTTCCTCAATTCCTCTCTTAGCTTCCCAGCCAAGCTCATTCTTCGCTTTTTGGGGATTTGCATAGCACTGAGCAATATCACCAGGACGTCTGGGGTCAATCTGATATGGCAATTCCTTGCCGCAGGCTTTCTCAAACGCCTTTATAATCTGTAATACACTGTAGCCGTTGCCGGTGCCGAGGTTGTAGATGTGCACTCCGGGCATATCCGTCTTGTTTTTAAGCGCCGCAAGATGTCCCAAAGCCAAATCAACAACGTGTATGTAATCTCTCACGCCCGTACCGTCCGGGGTGGGGTAATCGTTTCCGAATACATGAACCTTTTCCAGCTTACCTACGGCAACCTGTGCAACATAGGGCAACAGATTGTTGGGAATACCCTTGGGGTCCTCGCCCATAATGCCGCTCTTGTGCGCACCGATGGGGTTAAAGTAGCGGAGCAGCGTAACCGAAAGCTCCGGTCTTGCTTTTTGGGTATCGGTCAGAATGTTTTCAATCATCAGCTTTGTCGAGCCGTAAGGATTGGTTGTGGAAAGGGGGAAATCCTCGGTAATGGGTACGGATTTGGGCATACCGTAAACCGTAGCCGACGATGAGAATACAATGTTGTTTACGCCGTATTTTTCCATAAGCATCAAAAGATTAAGCGTACCCGTTATGTTGTTGTGGTAATAGGTAACGGGAATTTGAGTTGACTCGCCCACAGCTTTAAGCCCCGCAAAATGAATAACCGCATCGATTTTGTGGTCAGCAAAAACCTGCTCCATAGCGTCCTTATCGAGCATATCCACCTCATAGAAAGGAAAGTCCTTAGAGGTAAGCTCTTTCACGGCGTCAAGGCATTTTACGGACGAATTGGAGAGATTATCGAGAACAACAATCTCATAGCCCGCATTAAGCAGCTCCACACAGGTGTGGCTGCCGATATATCCGGCGCCGCCGGTAACTAAAATTTTCATAATAAAAACCCTCCGTTTATTAGTATATATATATTATATACTTCTTTTTGAATAATTTCAATAGTTAATTTAAGAAAAATCCACTTAAATAAAAATTTATTATTTCTTCAAAATATATTGCAAATTTGCATGATATATGTTAAAATATGGATATATAAGTTAAACGATAATCAAAAGTGAATATTTGTTTTGATATGTGCTTTTGTTTATAATTATGGGGCGTTGCCCTATTTCAAAGGAGAGATGCAAGAATGAAGAAAAGATGGATTTTTGTGCTGGCAGCGGCTGTAATGACGCTTTTTGTGTCCTATGCATATGCCGATGATAATGTGGTAAGCTTTACCTGCAGCGGCAGCGGCGAGTACAGACTTTCTGTAATCAATTCGGGAAACACACCTCCCGAAAGCGATGCGTATATCGCGGTAAAGGACGCGGACGGAGCATTAAAAAGCATAAAGCAGGTGCCGATTGCGTGGGTAAACGGAAGATTTTTGAGCGGCGGCACAGTGGAGCTGGGTAAAAATGATACGGTAAGCGCATATGTATGAAATAAAACCATGACACCTGTGGATTTGCAGACCGGGGGAGTGGTTAAGTTTGCCGCGCAAAATTATGCAAGTCTTATAAATATAGGAGGAGATACGCCTAAAATTGCTATATACAAAAGCGAATTTTCTTCAATTTATACAGAATATAAGCTTGACCCAAGCGCAGTAATGAAAGTGAACGGGGTTGAAGCTGCACTGTCTGATTATAATTGTAGAAGTTATCTTGATGGTAATACGCATGAAATTGCATACCTTTCGGATACGGATTTGGACGGTGACTATGACTGTATTGAGGTGAGGTACCTTGCGACGGCAACGGTGGATTTTATTGACGAGACTGATTGGGGCTATGTAAAAATTGGTTTTAACACATATGATATAGGTTTGGGAAAAGCATATCTTATTATTGATGACCAGTTATGCAAAGTAATAAAAAATGGGCAGGAAATTGGACTTTCTGATATAAAACCAGGAGATGCTCTCTCTATTGAGTGGAATGCATATGGTGAAGTTAATTCTTCGGATTTTTATACGATATATGTGACCGATAACACGGTAACAGGAACCTGTACAATGACCGGTAAGGATACGGACGGAAGGGAATATTTTGTTCTTGATAACGGTGTTGAATATTATATGTCGGGCGCAACAAGGGGTGACAGCCTTTTGGTGGGTGATGAATATACACTTAATTTGGACTATTACGGTGATATAGCAAGCTATGAAAGATTTATGAATTTTGACAGAATTGCCGTAATTGACAAATTTTATACAAGTGCCGGCGACACTATGGTAAGGCTCATAACAAGTGATGATAAAAAAGTGGGCTATAAGCTTAAGGAGGATAAAAGTGACCTGCTGTTATCGGGTACAATGGAAATAAACCGGTCTTACACCGATGCGATGTTTCCGATAGAAGAGCGAATAGTTTACTTTTCCGTAAATTCGGATGGCGAATGTACGATAAAAGGATTGGTAAGTGATGTTACTCCAGGGGCAAGAGTCAAAAGAGTGACCGGTATATATGATTCTGTAACAAAAAAGATAGGAGACTTAAAGCTTTCGGATGAAAGCGTGGTGCTTTATGCAGAGAACTATGCAGTAAATACAAGTGAAAATGTATATAAAAAGTCCATTGATTATTTCGAAAATAATATAAAATATGAGGTTGTAGCTGTGGGTACAGAGAATATTAATAATTCGTCATACCCATTTATTGTCATTATATCCGGTGGTAGTGGATACAATGTAAATACGCAGATGGCAATATTTGAATCCTCAGGTTCAACTATAGTTGACGGAGAGATAAAGGACGTTATGTATGTATACATAAACGGTAGAAATTCTGATGATTATAAAGGACGGACAAAGATGATTTGTGAGTACGGTGTGGTTAAATATGCCTATATGAGCGAGGGAGATGCTATAATTTATAAGACTGACTCAGACGGTTATGTTGATGATATAAAGAAGCTCACAAAAATGTCAATTTATGACATAGCAGGACTGAATGGCAGTGCAAGAAATGCTCTTGCATATGCATCAACGCCTACAACATTTAAGTATTCAAGTAGTGAAATGATTGCAGATGATGTAAAACTCGTAGTTTTCAAAGGTTACGGCGAGGTATCGTTTGTATTCGGTCCGGTAATTTATAAAACGGAAGATGAAATTAAAATAGCTTCAGTAAGCAGAGATAGTTCTAATGAGTATGTTTCTGATGTTGAGGGGAGAATATATAGCTACGGAAGTGATACAAAATTCTATTCATATAACGGAAATGGCAGAACAGGCTATTTAATAAATAATACAAATGCATCAGGAGTGTTGCAATCTGTGATTTCAAATACAGGTTATGTAGATGCTAATAAATCAATAATAAACTGGAATAACGAGAATACAGTAATACGTTATGCGCTGTTAAGACTTGTGAATGATGAGGTGAAAGAGGTTTACAGTATAGAAATGTATGATAAAGCCGGAACTACAACGGCAGATGTGGCTGTAACAGTACCTGAACCTGAACCTTATGTATCATAACATATCTGTACAAAACAACCAACGAGCCGTCCCTCAAGGGGCGGCTTGTTGGTTAAAAGGCAGAAGCGAAAAAAAATTAAAAAAAAGTGTTGACAAAGGGCGAAAAATGATGTAAAATAATCAAGCTGTCGCAAGAGAGCGCACACTTAAAAAGAGGCTTTTGAAAAAAAATTAAAAAAATTTAAAAAAAACTCTTGACAAAGTAAAAAAAGTGTGGTAATATAAATAAGCTGTCGCAAAGACAGTGCTTGTACATTGAAAAACAAATAGTGCAGAGTTCTTGTCAAAAGAATGAGAAACGATATAGTTTCTAATTGAGTTTTTTATGACAGAAATTCGGATATAACACGAAATTTTAGTCAGTGAAGTTTAAGAGCTATTTGAACTTGATACCCTAAATTAGGGTTTTGGAAATATCGTTTAAGCTGTTATGTGCAGATGGGAAGTCAGAATTTTCGTATGTCAAGGCGCCAAGCACAGCAATACTTGATGTATTGCGAGCATTGGCAACGCGGACAGACGGAAATTGGGACGAGCAGATGTACATATAAAGCTTAATAAGATATTTCGGTTTTTATCGAGAGTTTGATCCTGGCTCAGGACGAACGCTGGCGGCGTGCCTAACACATGCAAGTCGAACGGAGTTATTTATGGAAGATTCTTCGGAATCGGAAGCAAATAACTTAGTGGCGGACGGGCGAGTAACGCGTGAGTAACCTGCCCATAAGAGGGGGATAATTCATGGAAACGTGGACTAATACCGCATATTGAGTAAATATCGCATGATAATTACTTGAAAGATTTTATCGCTTATGGATGGACTCGCGTCAGATTAGATAGTTGGAGAGGTAACGGCTCACCAAGTCAACGATCTGTAGCCGAACTGAGAGGTTGATCGGCCGCATTGGGACTGAGACACGGCCCAGACTCCTACGGGAGGCAGCAGTGGGGAATATTGCGCAATGGGGGCAACCCTGACGCAGCAACGCCGCGTGCAGGAAGAAGGTCTTCGGATTGTAAACTGTTGTCGCAAGG
>JAQXZB010000047.1 GCA_029226975.1 Clostridiales bacterium
CATCGAGGAATGCCTTTGGTATGCACTTTTTGCGAAAATAAACTCTACCGTACCCTCGTACGCCTACGAGTTCATTTTCGCAAAATCTGACTCAATTTCTCGCAGTCTGCCAGCGTGTAGACAAGTTTGTCTACACGCTGAAGCCGGCACAGGCTTGACCCTGTGCCGGCTTATCCGTTTAATTATTCATAATCAACAACGTTGACCCACTTTTGCAGAAATTCCTTTTCCTCCGGCTTATTCTTTACCATCTGGGAAGCGGCAACGATGGGGAGCCATTTCTGAATGTACTGAATTGCCGTATCGCTCTTTTTGCTAAAAAGCTTTAAGTATTTTTCCGCAAGCTCGTCCTGCTTGTTAAGCTTAAAGAGCAGATATGTTCTTGCGGCGTCGGCACTGGCATTGCCCTGGGTTGCGTGAGACCAGTCGATAACATATGCCCTGCCGTCATTTGCTATAATCACGTTACTGGGGTTAAAGTCGCCGTGGCATACCTTCCTGTGCTTGGGCATGGACTCAAGACGGGTATGAAGCTCATATCTGATTGTTGCGTCCAGTCCCGACTGGGATATTTTTCTTTGCATCTTATCCTGTATTTTGGTAAGAAGCGGTGCTCTTTTACTGTGTATCTCAAGCTGTGTATCAACAAACAGCTCCAAATATTCGTCCTCCTTATCGGGGTTTTCCTGCATAAGCTGTGCAAGAGTTTTGCCCTCTATAAAGTCGGTTACTATTTCCCAACAGCCGTCCTCCTTGGTGACCTTTCTGATCTTGGGGATTGCAAGGCCTGTTTCCTCTATTCTTGCAGTGTTTAGTGCCTCGTTTAAAACGTCCGCCGTATTATAGCTTTCGTCAAACAGCTTTATAAGGCTGTCGCCGTCACGGTAGATTGTTTTGTCGGTACGCTTTGCTATTACTTCTCTTGTCATTGTTATGGCTCCTTTCTATAATTATTCTCCGTAATATGCCTTTAAATACATATCCTTTATTTCGCTCATTAACGGGTATCTGGGGTTTGCGCCGGTGCACTGGTCATCAAATGCCTGCTCCGTCATATCATCCAACTCGTCAAGGAATTTCTGCTCGTCTATGCCGTATTCCTTAATCGACTTCTTTATGCCAATCTGCTCCTTTAATTCCTCAATCTTTGCTATGAGTCTTTCAAGCTTATCCTCGTTTGTCTTGCCGCCAAGCTTTAAGAAGTCCGCAATCTGTGCGTATCTTTCAAGGGTCTTGGGGTGGTCATACTGAGGGAACGTACCCATCTTTGCGGGAACCTCTGCAGCATTGAAGCGAAGCACATAGCTTATCATAAGAGCGTTTGCCACACCGTGGGGCAGGTGGTGGAATGCGCCGAGCTTATGAGCCATTGAGTGGCACACGCCCAAAAATGCGTTTGCAAATGCCATACCTGCCATGGTTGAAGCGTTTGCCATTTTTTCTCTTGCCGCAGGATTTGCCGCACCCTCGTTATATGCCTTGGGCAGATACTCGAATATTGTTTCTATTGCCTTAAGAGCAAGACCGTCGGTGTAATCGGTTGCCAGCATTGAAGCGTATGCTTCAAGAGCGTGAGTTAATGCGTCGATACCGGAAGCCGAGGTTAAGCCCTTGGGCATATTCATCATCATATCAGCGTCAACTATTGCCATATTGGGCATAAGCTCATAGTCTGCAAGAGGATACTTTACGCCGCTGTCCTGGTCGGTGATAACCGCAAAGGGAGTTACCTCCGAGCCGGTACCTGCCGAGGTGGGAACTGCTATGAAGTATGCCTTTTCGCCCATTTTGGGGAATGTGTATATTCTCTTTCTTATATCCTGGAAGCGCATTGCCATATCCATGAAGTCTGCTTCGGGGTGTTCATAGAGCACCCACATAATCTTGCCGGCGTCCATTGCACTTCCGCCGCCGATTGCGATAATGCAGTCAGGCTCAAAAGCGGTCATTTCCTTTGCGCCTTCCATTGCGCAGGCCAGTGACGGGTCGGGAGCAACATTAAAGAATGTGGTATGTGCTATTCCCATTTCGTCAAGCTTATCGGTAACAACCTTTGTGTAACCGTTCTTGTAAAGGAATTCATCGGTTACGATAAATGCCTTTTTCTTACCCATAACATTCTTAAGCTCATCAAGAGCAACGGGCAGACAACCCTTCTTTATATAAACCTTTTGAGGCGCCCTAAACCACAGCATATTCTCTCTCCTTTCGGCAACTGTCTTTATATTTACAAGATGCTTTACGCCAACGTTTTCCGATACCGAGTTGCCGCCCCAGGAGCCGCAGCCCAGTGTCAGTGACGGCGCAAGACTGAAGTTATACAAATCGCCTATACCGCCCTGTGACGAGGGAGTATTTACAAGTATACGGCAGGTTTTCATTCTTGCCGCAAAAGCGTCTATCTTTTCCTTTTCGGTTACGGGATTTACATACAGTGATGATGTGTGACCATAGCCGCCGTCGGCGATAAGTCTGTCCGCCTTGTCAAGAGCGTCCTCAAAGCTCTTTGCCTTATACATTGCCAATACCGGTGAAAGCTTCTCGTGAGCGAACTCCTCGTCAAGCTCCACGCTCTCAACCTCACCTATAAGTATCTTGGTTTCCTCGGGAACCTCAACTCCCGCAAGTGCGGCAATGGTTACGGGCTTCTGACCTACTATTTTAGCGTTTAGAGCGCCGTTTATGATGATTGTCTTTCTCACCTTATCAAGCTCGTCGCCTTCTAAGAAATAGCAGCCTCTGTCCGCAAATTCCTTCTTAACCTTGTTATAAACCTTATCGAGAACGATTACCGACTGCTCCGAAGCGCATATCATACCGTTATCAAAGGTCTTTGAATGAATAATCGAGTTTACTGCCAAAAGCAAATCTGCGCTCTCGTCAATTATTGCCGGAGTATTTCCCGCACCAACGCCCAGTGCCGGCTTACCCGATGAATATGCCGCCTTTACCATGCCCGGACCGCCGGTTGCAAGGATTGTGTCCGCTTCCTTCATTACAAGGTTTGTCATTTCAAGTGACGGCTCGTCAATCCAGCCGATGATGTTCTCGGGTGCGCCCGCCTTAACAGCCGCTTCAAGAACAACTCTTGCCGCCTCAATGGTGCACTTCTTTGCTCTGGGGTGGGGGCTTATGATAATGCCGTTTCTCGTCTTTAACGAGATAAGCGACTTAAATATAGCCGTTGATGTGGGGTTTGTGGTAGGAATTACCGCCGCGATAACGCCGATAGGCTCCATAACCTTCTTAATTCCCGCCGAAGCGTCCTCTTCAACCACTCCGCAGGTCTTGGTGTTTCTGTATTTATTGTAGATGTATTCCGAGGCATAATGGTTTTTTATAACCTTATCCTCTGCTATTCCCATGCCGGTTTCCTCAACCGCCAGCTTCGCAAGTCTTATTCTTTCCTTATTCGCAGCAATCGCTGCTGCCTTGAATATTTCATCAACCTGCTCCTGAGTATACGAGGCGAACTGCTTTTGTGCCTCTCTTATCTCCTTGAGCCGTGCTTCCAATGCTTCAACATTGTCGATTACAGGATATTTTTCCATAATGCCTTTACTCCTTTCATACTCCTCCCGCCTTGGCGGGATATGCAATGAATTTTATTCGTTATTTTTTTAACAATTACATTTTAACACTCTTTTATGTATTTTTCAATTCGCATAATTGATAAAAAAATAACAATTTTTACGATGTATATTAAACATCTTGTATATGTGCGCGCAAAGTGCGAAAACCACCGCGTTTCGGCAGTGGTTTCCATACTTAATAAGCCTGCCGTTTTCCCTCTATTCTTTCCTCCACCATCATATCCTAACCTTCATAAGTCTTGTGGTTGAGGAGCGTTCACTCTCGTCAAGCTTCATTGTTATATATTTTATTGTATCCCGGTAATTGGGTATCATTATATGCTCCAGTGCGTTTACGCGGCGGCGGGTCTTTTCAATCTCAACGGACATAAGCTCGCAGGATTTTTCAACCTCGGCAAGCTTCAACAAATCCGGCAGAATATCCGCCAGATTTTTCACCGCGGTATCCAGATCGCTGTCGGTATTTTTATAGCCGTAGGAGTATATATCCCCCTCTTTGGACTGCATGGTAAGCTCATAGACCGGGATTTCCACGCTCATTACGTTTTGCTTGCCCATTTCAAGCTGTGCCTTTTGTTTTGGCAAAAGCAAAGCGGACATAAGCACCTCCCGGCGCATAAGCGAGCCGGCGGCGTCAAAGGCGGAATTTGCGCGTCTTAGCTTTTCTTCAACCTTCAGTCTTAAATCCATATTAACCCGCACAAGCTCTAAAAATCGGCGCATAAGCTCATCGCGCTTATCCTTAAGAAGCTTGTGACCCTTAAGAGCGGTGGCAAGGCTCTTTTTAAGCCTTGTCAGCTCCATTCTTGTGGGATTTACGTTAAGCAGTGCCATATCAGCTTTCCTTTCCGTAATACTTATCCAGATATTCGTCCTTAATACGTTTAAGCTCCGTACGGGGCAGAATCGAGAGCAGCTTCCAGCCTATGGCAAGAGTTTCCTCAATGCTTCTGTCAGTATCGTTGCCCTGGGAAATATATTCCTCCTCAAAGGCATCGGCAAACTTGGCATAAATTCTGTCCATTTCCGAAAGTGCGGATTCGCCCAAAATTACCATAAGCTCCTTTGCGTCCTTGCCTCTTGCGTAAGCGGAGAAAAGCTGATTCATGACATTTGCATGGTCCTCTCTTGTCTTGCCCTTGCCTATTCCCTTATCCTTCAGTCTTGAAAGCGAGGGAAGCACGTCTATGGGCGGTGAGATATTCTTTCTGTAAAGCTCGCGGCTTAAAATTATCTGTCCCTCGGTTATATAGCCGGTAAGGTCGGGTATCGGATGGGTTTTATCGTCCTCGGGCATGGTGAGAATGGGTATCATGGTAACGGAGCCGTTTTTGCCCTTTTGTCTGCCGGCTCTTTCATACAAGGTCGCCAGGTCGGTATACATATAGCCCGGATAACCGCGTCTGCCGGGGACTTCCTTTCTTGCCGCACTGACTTCTCTTAAAGCGTCTGCGTAGTTTGTAATATCCGTCATTATGACAAGAACGTGCATACCCAAATCAAAGGCAAGGTATTCCGCCGCCGTAAGAGCCATACGGGGCGTTGAAATACGCTCTATTGCCGGGTCGTTTGCAAGGTTGGTAAAGAGCACCGTTCTTTCCAGTGCGCCGGTGCGTCTGAAATCCTCCTCAAAGAAGCTTGCCTCCTCAAAGGTAATTCCTATTGCGGCAAAGACCACAGCGAAATTCTCGTCCTTGCCAAGCACCTTTGCCTGGCGGGCAATCTGCGCCGCAAGCTGGGCATGGGGCATACCGGAGCCGGAGAATATGGGCAGCTTCTGTCCTCTTACAAGGGTGTTCATTCCGTCAATTGCCGAAATTCCGGTCTGAATAAATTCGTCCGGGTAATCCCTTGCAACCGGGTTCATTGCCACGCCGTTTATATCAAGGCGTTTTTCGGGGATTATCGGGCCGTTTCCGTCAATGGGTCTGCCCATTCCGTCAAACACCCTGCCCAACATTTCCGGCGAAACGCCAAGCTCCATACCGCGGCCGAGAAATCTGACCTTTGAATTTGAAAGGTTTATACCCGCCGAATTTTCAAAAAGCTGAACCATTGCGTTTTGTCCGTCAATTTCCAAAACGCGGCAGCGGCGTTTTTCGCCGTTGGCAAGCTCAATTTCGCCCAGTTCGTCATATTTTACGTTCTCAACGCCCTGAATCATCATAAGCGGACCTGCCACCTCGCGGATTGTTCTGTATTCCTTCGGCATATTACTCCTCCTCTCCCGCTTTCTTTATTTCGTCACGAAGCTGTGCCTTAATAGACGCCGCTTCATTTTCAATTTCATTTTCATGAACATATTTTATACGGCCTATGCGCTCTCTTACCGGCAGTGACACAAGCTTATTCACGCCCGCGCCCTTTGAAAGTGCGCTCACGCATTGGTCGTAATACTCCAGTACAAGCTCCATCATCAGATACTGCTTTTTAAGGGAAGCATAGGTGTCAACCTCATGGAACGCGTCTTGGTGCAGATAGTCCTCCCTTATGCTTCTTGCGGCTTCAAGCTTTATTCTGTCCCCCGGAGAAAGCGCGTCCATACCAACAAGCTTTACAATCTCGTCAAGCTCCGCTTCCTCCTGCAAAAGCCGCATAATTCTCGAACGATCCTTCATCCAGCCTTTGTTTATGTTATCCTCATACCAGTCGCTCATGCCGTTTAAATAGAGCGAATAGCTGTCAAGCCAGTTTATGGCCGGGAAGTGCCGCTTATAGGCAAGCGAGGAATCAAGCTTCCAGAACACCTTTACAATTCTTAGGGTTGCCTGTGAAACCGGCTCGGAAATATCACCGCCCGGCGGCGACACCGCTCCGATTACCGACAGTGCGCCCTCTCTGGGGCTTGTGCCTATGCTCATAACCCGTCCGGCTCTTTCATAAAAGCTTGCAAGACGCGAGCCCAAATATGCGGGATAGCCCTCCTCACCGGGCATTTCCTCCAGTCTGCCGGACATTTCTCTTAAGGCCTCCGCCCATCTTGATGTGGAGTCTGCCATAAGCGCAACGGAATAGCCCATATCCCTGAAATATTCCGCTATTGTAATTCCCGTATAAATCGACGCTTCTCTTGCCGCAACCGGCATATCGGAGGTGTTTGCGATAAGCACCGTTCTTTCCATAAGAGTTCTGCCCGTTCTCGGGTCGTGAATTTCGGGGAACTCGTTTAAAACGTCGGTCATTTCGTTTCCTCTCTCACCGCAGCCTATATAGACCACAATATCCGCGTCCGCCCATTTTGCAAGCTGATGCTGAACAACGGTCTTGCCGCTTCCGAAGGGTCCCGGCACCGCCGCCACGCCGCCCTTTGCAATGGGGAACAGCGTATCGATTACCCTTTGACCGGTCACAAGAGGCATATCCGGGGAAAGCTTGTTTTTATAGGGTCTGCCCACTCGCACCGGCCATTTCTGCATAAGCGTAAGCTTATAATCGCCGTTTTTGGTTTCAACAGTGCCTATTTCCTCCTCAACGGTGAACTCGCCGCCTTTTATGGATTTAAGCGTTCCCGAAACATTGGGCGGAACCATGATTTTTTGCACAACCGCCTCGGTTTCGGTGACAGTGCCTATTATATCGCCGCCCTCGACCTTATCCCCGGCCTTTAAAATCGGCTCAAAGGTCCATTTTTTATCTCTTTTAAGCGAGGGAACCTGAACTCCGCGGTGCAGATTTCCTCCCGCCTTTTTCATAATATCGTCAAGGGGTCTTTGAATACCGTCATAGATAGAGCCGATAAGACCCGGCCCCAGCTCAACCGATAGCGGCGCGCCGGTGGATACCACCTTTTCGCCCGGTCCCAGGCCTGCGGTTTCCTCATAGACCTGTATGGATGCCCTGTCACCGTGCATTTCTATAATCTCGCCGATAAGCCCCAGCTCCGACACGCGCACAACGTCAAACATATTGGCGTCCATCATGTCCTTGGCAATAACCAAAGGCCCCGACACCTTTTGTATGATACCTTCACTCATATCCCTAAATCCTTTCTTAATTATTTCCGAACAATATATCGGAGCCTACGGCGCGTTCCACCATTGAGCGCACCTTTCCCGTACCAAAGCCCGAATCTCCGCTTCCCGCCGGCAGCGGAATAACCGCCGGTGTAAGGCTTGAGGAGTATTGGGCTATGTCATTTTGTATCTTTTTTGCGTAATCCTCGGTTATATATATAATCCCGTAGTCCTCCGCGGCAAGGCGCGAAAGCGCCGATTTTGCCCCAATCTCGTCCTCTACCGGGAAAATATCTATTCCCACAGCCGCAAATCCGCATATAACGTCGCGGCTGCCTATTATTCCAATCTTATACATACAGCTCACGCAGCCTTTCCGATATTATTTCCTTCGGGATATTATTTTTAAGACCGCTTATAATAATCCTCACCATGCCCGCTTCGTTTTCCTTAGTGTACAAAAACGCAACAATCGGCTCGATACCGAACGCCCGGTATCTTGCGCCCGCAAGATAGCGCGAGAGCATATAAGCCTTTTGCTTCTCGAACTCGGCAGGACTGCTCTCCCAGGCTTTTACAAGCTCCGGGTACAATTCGTCAAGATATGCCTTTGCCTCCTCATGTCCCTGCAAAATCGCCTGCACTGCCCGGGGCTTTGAAATTGAGCCTATGTCCGAAAGCGCTTCCTTTGCCAGTCTTTCGTCAATGCCCGCAGCCGAACCCCTAAGCATTACGCTGCAATTTAGCATATCACTCTCCAACTTGGCAAGTCCTTCAAGAAACGGGCTTTTATGCTTCTTGACTTCTCGATACATTACCTCCACAAGCTCTCTGTCAAGATAAACCTCCATAAGCTGTCCGTCGCCGGTTTTGGCAAGCAGATCAAAGGCATGGGCGGCAATATCCGAAACAAGCTCCGGCAGTGCCGAAAAGTTTCCGTTTCGTACAGCGTCTGCCATTTGCCGCGGCTCTATCGTGCATGGGCGGAGCATCAGCGTTTCATAATCCACTCCGCCAAACATTGCCTTTATTATGCTCTTTAAATTCTGAAAATCATTTTTATAGAGCAGAATATCCACCGGCGCGCCCTTGGGGCAGGCACCTCTGACCTCGCTCCAGCTTTTTTCAAGCTCCGCGCATATCATTTCCTCGGCGTCCTTTTTGCCATCTCCGTAGCCTGTCTGCTCCAAAATTCTCAGGGCTTCTTCCGCGTCTTGGGCATTTTTCAGGCTGTCGATATCCGAAGGCGAAAGCATTTTATTTTCAAGCGTGCGCACATACGCAACAGCGAAGGCATAATCTGTTTCCCTCATAGGCTCACTCCTTCAAAAAGGCATTGAGCATATCGCAAAGCTCGTCATGCCTGAACTCGATAATATCCTCTATCGCAAAATTCTCCTCGATGCGGTTTTTTCTTATTATAAATCCGCCGCTTATGGAAGCGTTTTCCTCGGCAAGGCTCAGCTTTAACCCACAAGCCGCGCTTTCACATTCACTGAGGAAGTCCTCCGGCATACGTGCCTTGTCGCGGCTGTTTAATATCAGCTCACACTCGCCCTTTGCCCCCGATGAGGTTATAAGCTTCTTTAAAGCCGCAAAATAATCCTTATCGCTCATGGCAAGAATACTTTCGCCGCTTTTTTTGATTATTTCCTCAATAACCTCCATGCGCACACGCATACGCTGCTGCGCGGCTCTTTGTCTGTCTGCCGCCTCGGCACGCTCGGCTGTGAGCTGTGCTTCCCTTGCGCGCTTTTCCTCGTATTTCTTCTGCTCGGCGCGCATTTTTTGACGTTCGGCTTCAAGCCTTTCTTTGGCCTTTTTTTGGGCTGCGTCCTCTGCCGCCTTCGCCTCGCGTCTTGCATCGTCAAGGATTTTTGCCGTTATTGCTTCAATACCACCCATAGCAATCCCCCCTTACATTGCGGGAATTGCGATAACTATAAGGAATGATACTATAAATGACAGCAGTGCGTAAATCTCAACCAAAGATGCGGAAACGATTGCCTTTGAGCTTTCCTCCGGCTTCTTTGCGATTATATTAACGCCCGAAGCACAAACTCTGCCCTGAGCCATTCCCGAAAACAGACCGCCTATTGCAATGGGGATACCCGCTCCTAAATACGCCATTCCCTGAGCCGCACTTGCCGGAGCGCTGCCGCCCAAAATTCCGGTGTTAATCATAATCATAACCGCAATGATAAGTCCGTAAAGACCCTGCGTACCGGGCAGAAGCTGCAAAACCAACAGCTTTCCGAACTTTGACGGATCATCAACCACAACGCCCGCCGCCGCCTCCGACGCAATTCCAACTCCCTTTGCAGAGCCTATTCCGGCTACCGATACCGCCAGAGCCGCTCCCAATACCGCTAAAAATAAACCAAGTGACATAATAAAATCCTCCCTTACTAATCAGTAAATCTATGATATTTAGTTTCCATTTCAAAGGGCGCAAAGGCTTCTCCCCCGCCCTCATAAAATTTTGAGTAAAATTCCACATACTGCAAACGATTGGTATGCACATATGCGCCAAGCACATTAAGCCCGAAGTTTATTGCATGACCTATAATAAATATAAGCACAAACATAATCACTCCGCCGACGCTCTTTCCGCCCATGGTACCCAAAATATTTACCACCTGAGCGATAACACCGGTTGCCAGTCCCAAAGCCATAAGCCTTGAATACGAAAGTGCGTCCGAAACATAGCTTGTTATATCATAAAGGCTTGCAACCCCTCCGAACACCTTTCCTATACCTTTTTTCTTTCTTCCGCCGGTAAGCACCAAGCCTGCCGCGCCCGCAATCATCATTGCCGCGCCGACATTTTTTAAAATTCCTATGCCAAAGCCCATTCCGCCGCCGAGAACACAGGCACCCAGTAAAACGAGCATCCACATTCCCACATCCAAAACAGCGTCCGAATACAAGCCCCGGCGCCAGTTCATATGGAACTTTATTCCCAGTCCCACAAGAATCTGCACCATTCCGAAAGCTATGCTCACAATCAGCAAAAGCAGTGCTTCCTTCTGGGGATTTATCCACAGCGGCTTTATAAGCTGCACCGTCTGCGGCAGTCCGAAAAAGGTCTGTGCGATTTTATCCACCGCATCTCCGAAAAAGCTTCCGTACATAATTCCCCAAAACGCAGTCGATACTCCGCACCAGAAGAACATCTTAAAAAAGCTTCTCTTTTTCTTTTCAAGCTTATTTGTAAAGCCCAAAATATAGCAGCCTATAACCATTATAAGCCCATAACCCGCATCCGAGAACATCATGCCGAAGAAGATATAATAGAATATCGCCATGATTGGGTTCGGGTCAATGTCGTGCTTTGACGGCATCGCATAGGTTCTTGTTATATCCTCCACCGGTGAGATCAGGGCGGGATTTTTAAACCTTACGGGCGGTTCCTCATCATCATAGGGCGCCCTTGCTTCAATATACACCGTAAATTCAGAGTCAAGCCGCTTCTTTAGAGGCTCACATTCTCCGGCGCTGATCCAGCCCTCTATTATAAAGGTATTTTTCGTCATCGCGAATTTTTGGATTTCGCGGTACTTGTCGCGGCGAAGCTCTAAATAATCATAGAGCATTTCTATCGCTTCACGCTTTGTATCGTATTTTTTTATCTCTTCCTCAAAGCCGCCGATTTCACTCTCCAGCTTTTGTTTCGCTTCTGTGAGCACTCTCACCTTATCCTTGGGCGTTCTGTGGGAAAGACTGAACTGGGGCTGTGAAAAGCCGGTTTCCTTTCTCCACCCAAGAAGCTTTTCCCTTTCGGATTTATGCACCGCAATCCATACTGCGGTATTTAGCTTGTCCCCCGAAAGTACCTCATAGCTTACCCGCTCAATGCCCTCTAAGCTTTGGGCTATCCTCTCTCCGCTCCATTCGCCGGGCAGAAGCCCTGCCATGAAAACCGTACTTTTGCTCTCGGTGCATTTCATTGGCACATCAAGCATCAGATACGGAGAAAGCGCGTTTACCTTCACGTCTATTCTGTTTATATCCTCTTTATGCTCGGCTATGCGCCCCGCAAGCGATGAAAGTGCGCGGCAGTCGTTTAGGGTTTTTTCTATCTGCTGTGAGGGCAGCGTATAATTGGAAATATCCGTTTTTTCTCTTGAAGAAAACAGCCCCTTGCTTTCGGGAGCGTATTTGTTTATTATTTCAAGCGCTTTTGTACATTCACTCATGTAAGCATCGAATTTGGCGATGCTTTTTGAATTATCCTTTCTGTCAAGACCGCGCCCGGCGGCATCGGCGTCCTCTATCTGTACCGCGCCCGCCTTGTGCAGCAGCTCGATTATCGGTTTTCGCTCATGCTGAAGTCCGACAATCGTGATATGCTTCATTTCAAGAATTGCCAAGCCTCATCACGCCCCCTCCAATATTCTCTTGACCGCAAGCTCCACTCCGGCAGGAATTTTTTCCTCAAGCTCTGCCCGAAGCTCTGCACATTCCCGGTCCAAAGCCTTGTTTGCCTCGTCGCTCACACCCTGAGCCTTTGCCTTAGCGGCATCCACAGCCCTGTCGGTTTCCGCGCTCTGCGATTTTTCAAACTCCGCCCATTCCGATGCGATTTTGCTTTCGGTCTCGGCTCCGATAGTCTCGGCTCGCACCTTTGCCTTTTCAAGAAGCTCCTGCGCCTGCGCTTCGGCCTCCTTGATGGTGTTTACAATGTCTTTCGCCAAATAATCACCCTCTTTCATATAATCTTATTTCCCCTTAGTATATTACTTTAGGAAGCTTTTGTCAACGAAATTGATAAAAAGTTCACAGATTTTTAACATTAGCTTGTGCAACTACGTTAAAAAATATCGGTTTTCCGACAATTTGATATTTTTTTAAGCAAAAAAACAAACGGCATAGTAGAGTCTACACCGTTTGTCTGTCGCAAACCGGGAGGAGCTGCCTTTTTATTAAGCGCTCAACTCCTGCGTCCACAACCTGATAGAGTACAAATTTAATCTTAATGATTTATAACGGCAATCGCGCCACTGCCGTCTGCACCATAATGTCATATATATAAAATCTGCGCACTATTTCATACGAAACGCCGGGTTCATCATGCACTTCGGCTTCGCTCCTCCCCGGTCTTTGCGAAATAAATCCCGCAAATAACGGCTCGTCACTTCACCGCCGCACACAAATCCGCCATTGTTTCAAGCAGAGAATTGCTCCCCTGCCAATATGGCATCATAATACATTACTTATTATACCATTATTTAGCGTTTTTGTCTTTATATATTCTATACAATTTTTCAATTTTTATTTTGTGGATTTTGACAACATAATCAAAAAATGTCGTTTTTTCAGGAGATTTTTGGAGAAAACAAACAACCCCACGCAACGGATAACCGCTGTGTGGGGCTGATGTAGAGAGAGACAAATCAAAAGACATACACCAATGTACTCCGGTTAGTGTACGCTTTGCTTTGTACCGAACCGGTACATTGACCTGTTCAGTAATTACATTATACACCATTCCGATACGTTTGTCAAGCTGTTTTTTGAATTTTTTTTATCTAATTAGGAAATTTCTTAATTTCTTAATTTCTTAATTTCCTATTAGCAAAAAAGCGTACCTCCCTGCCCCCAAGATTGGGGGTTGGGGGGTTGATGCGTTTTAACGCTTTTTTATTTTTTTGTAACAGTATATCCGTCATTTTCGTAACCTACGCATATGCTGTCGCCTTTTTTGACTTCGCCGTTTATTATCTTTTCGCTCAGCATATCCTCGATGCTGCTCTGTATTGCACGGCGCAGCGGTCTTGCTCCGTAGGTCGGGTCAAAGCCTGCCTTGGCAACGGCACTTACCGCATTATCGTCAAATTCAACCTTTATCTCATTTTCCGAAAGCCTTGCTTCAAGAGATTTTAACATCAGTCTTGCTATTGCCTTTATATTATCCTCGCTTAAGCGGTCAAACACGATAATTTCGTCAATTCTGTTCAAAAACTCCGGCTTAAAGGCTCTCTTTACCTCATCCATGACCTTGTTCTTGATTTTCTCATGCTCGCTTTGCGACTTGTCCTCCGACTTGGAATCAAAACCCAGCTTTGTGTGCATATTTCCCAAAATTTCCTTTGCTCCCAAATTGGAGGTCATAATAATTACCGTATTCTTAAAGTCAATCCTTCTGCCCTGAGCGTCCGTAAGCAGACCGTCATCCAAAATCTGAAGCATAATGTTAAATACATCGGGATGCGCCTTTTCAATCTCGTCAAAGAGGATTACCGAATAGGGATGCTTTCTTATTTTTTCGGTAAGCTGTCCGCCCTCCTCATAGCCTACATATCCCGGAGGTGAGCCGATGAACTTTGAAACCGAATGTTTTTCCATATACTCGGACATATCAACTCTTATCAGAGCGTCCTCACTGCCGAACAGCGTCTGTGCAAGAGTTTTTGACAGCTCCGTCTTGCCCACGCCGGTGGGTCCCAAAAACAGGAACGAGCCGATGGGACGCTTCGGGTCCTTAAGTCCCGCTCTTCCTCTTTTGATTGCCTTGGCAACGGCGCTTACAGCCTCGTCCTGACCGATTACCCGCGCATGGAGTACCTCTTCAAGATGCTGAAGCTTATGCGCCTCCTCTTCTTTTAAAGCCGCCGCGCTTATATGCGTCCACTCCGACAGAATTTGAGCAATATCCTCCTCGTCAACCACAAGTCCGGAGCTTGTTCCGGTGCCCTTCCAGTCCTTTTTCATGGAGTCAAGCTCCTCTTTAAGCTTCTTTTCCTCATCTCTTAGAGCCGCCGCCTTTTCAAATTCCTGAGCGGTTATTGCTTCTTCCTTTTCCGAGAGTATGCTCTCAAGCTTCTTTTCCTTGTCCTTTATGGACTCCGGCTCGGTCTGGGAGCTTAAACGCTTCTTTGACGCAGCCTCATCGATAAGGTCGATAGCCTTGTCGGGCAGGAAACGGTCGCTTATATATCTTGCCGACATGGAAGCCGCCGCCTTTATTGCCTCATCGGTTATGGTAACGCTGTGATGCGCTTCGTATTTGTCCCTGATACCCTTTAAAATCTCAATGGTTTCCTCAACGGTCGGCTCGCCCACCGTAACGGGCTGGAAACGCCTTTCCAAAGCCGCGTCCTTTTCGATATACTTCTTGTATTCCTTAAGGGTGGTTGCTCCTATAAGCTGCAGCTCACCCCTTGCCAAAAACGGCTTTAGGATATTTGACGCGTCCATTGTTCCCTCCGCGCTTCCCGCACCGACAATGGTGTGCAGCTCATCTATAAAGAGTATTACGTTCTTGTCCTTTAATACCTCATCAATGACATTTTTTAATCTTTCCTCGAACTCGCCGCGGTATTTTGCTCCGGCTACCATGGAGGATAAATCAAGACCGACAAGTCTTTTGTTCTTTAAAGGCTCCGGCACATTTGCGGCGGCAATCCTCTGGGCAAGTCCCTCGGCAACCGCGGTTTTTCCCACGCCCGGCTCGCCGATAAGGCAGGGATTGTTCTTTGTACGCCTTGACAAAATCTGTATAACTCTGTCAATTTCCTCATTTCTGCCGATTACCGGGTCGAACTTTCCGTCGCGCGCCATTTGAGTGAAATCTCTGCCGTACTGGTTAAGGGTCGGAGTGTTGCGGTTTTGGGCTGTGCTTTGAGTATTTTCCTCGCCGCCCTCAACGCTTTTTACCGTATCATTGTATATAACCGGCGGATTTACCCCAAGGGTTGCGATAATTTTTGCGCCGACACCGTCTCCGTCATGAATTATGGCAAGGAGAATATGCTCCGTTCCCACATAATTATGCCCTAAACGCTTTGCCTCCAGTGCGCTCATTTGAATGATACGCTTGCTTCTCGGAGTAAGCGCCAGCTCGGTATTTAGGTCTATGGGAACTCCCGTTCCCACATAGCTTTTAATCTTATCCTCAACCTTTTCCTTTGTTATGCCATGGTCACCCAAAACCTTTGCGGCAACTCCGCTGCCCTCTCTTAACAGCCCCAAAAGCAGATGCTCGCTGCCTATATAATCATGGCCGAGTCCCGCCGCACTGTCATGGGCTTCATTTATTGCTATTCTTGCTTTTTCCGTGAAATTTGAAAATAACATAATCTTCATCCCCCTTTCAAAATCACGTTTTTATATGTTTTCCTTTAAAAACTGCGCGCGCTTTAAATCCCGTTCCTCCGGCTTTTGTCCGCCCATCTCGGCAGGAGAAGCCTTTACCATACATTCAAGCGCGGACATTTTTCCTTTTTTAAGTATACCCAGATTTTGTCCGAGAATAACATCCGAGATAAGCTCTCTTGCTTCCTTGCTGCTCATTGAAAAGGCATATTTCAATATTCCGTAGGAACGGCCAAGCTTATCCTTTAAATAGTCGGCATTGGCTTTCATAAGCCCTTCCCTTGCCTTTTTCTCCAAATCGATTATCTGATCCACAACGCTCTTTAGCTTGTTTATTATCTCTCTTTCCGAAAGACCGAGAGTGACCTGATTGGATATTTGATACATATCCCCGTAAGCCTTTGTTCCCTCGCCGTAAAGTCCTCTTACGGTAAGCCCCATGGCGTTTACCGACGAGATAATTCTCGAAATATTATCCGTAAGCCTGAGTGCCGGAAGATGCAGCATTACAGAAGCGCGCATTCCCGTTCCGGCATTGGTCGGGCAGGCGGTCAGATATCCGAACTCCTCGTCAAAAGCATAGGCAAGACTTTCTTCTATTACATCGTCAACCCTGTTGGCGGTTTCATAAGCCTCCGACAGTGCCAAGCCGCTTTGTATAATCTGAAGTCTTATATGGTCCTCCTCCATGAGCATAATACTCATGGTCTTATCCCGGCTTATCATAACCGACTGTCCCTTGCCGGAAATCATCTGCGGGCTTATCAAATGCTCCTCGGCAAGTGCCGAACGCTCCGTTTTGCTCTTTTGGTCAAGATTTATAAACTCAAACTCTCCCGCTAAGGTCGAATTTGATGCCAAAACCGCATTTTTTATCTTCTCCGTAACCTCTCCCTTGTCGCTCAAGGCGTTGGGGAACGGCGTTCCCTCAACATTTCTTGCAAGTCTTATTCTTGTAGAAACCGCTATATCCGCGTCATTATCCTTATACCAAATCATACTGCTCACTCCTGTTCCATTGCCCTTATTTCCTTGTGGAGCCTTGCGGCCTCCTCATAATTTTCAGCCCTTACCGCTTCTTGGAGCCTTGCCTTAAGCTCCTCTTTTCTGCGCTTTTGCCTTAGCTTTTCTCCCGATCTTGACGGGATTTTGCCCTTGTGGTCGGTGTTGGCGTGAATTTGTCTTAACAGTCCCGAAGCGTCGTTTCTGAATGTTTGGTAGCACTCCGGACAGCCAAATCTTCCCGTTTTTTGGAAGTCCTTCATGGTTTTGCCGCAGCCGGGACATTTCTTCTCCTCCCTGGCCGTTTGACCGTAATTCATAAAGCCCCCCAGCTCACTCCATACATCATTAAAGAAATCATCAAATAAATCCATCATCACTCTCTCCTTTCTCAAATAATTGCCGATAGCATATTTTTCATTATCGAGGCTCTTATCATATCCTTTTGCGCCGCTGTGCCCAGTGCGTTATCGGAAACGGCGCTTAAAATCAACCGTGCCGCCTCATCGCTTACAGCGCCCTTATCGGTGAGATACAGCACATAATTTCTTGCAGTGGGATAATCAATCCCCCCTCCGATCTCCCGTATCACCTCATATACGGGGTTTTCCTTTGTACTGTCAATGCGTCTTATCCGCACATAACCGCCGCCGCCGCGCTTCGACTCAACCGCATATCCCCTTTGGGGACTGAACCTGGTTGATATAACATAATTTATCTGCGAGGGTGCACAGCCGAATACGGAAGCAAGCTCATTGCGCTTAAGCTCCAGCCAGTCGTCCTCCATATCGCTTTTCATAAGCTCTGTTATGAACGCCTCTATCCTGTCGCTTATTCCCATTTTTCTCACCGCCTTTTTGACTTTGACTTTCTTTGACCTTTGAT
Source organism: Clostridiales bacterium (assembly GCA_029226975.1). GTDB lineage: Bacteria > Bacillota > Clostridia > UBA1381 > UBA1381 > Ornithomonoglobus_A. Next base: position 17,531 of record JAQXZB010000047.1, read on the forward strand.
ACTTATAATTATACTCATTTTCCCCCGTTTGTCAATGAATATATTTTGCATTATTTGTGAACTTTTTATGAATTGGGAAGAAAAGAGCAATTTTTTGAATTTATTTTTAAAATACCCTTGTTTCGCGAGTATTTTTATGGTATAATATACAGTGGTTGTAAATGCTTTCGGCTCGAATTTATTCAGGCTGTATTGTATATTTTTATTTTGAAAGGATGAGCCTCATGCTTGATATAAAGAAAATTGTTATATGCGCCGCGGCTGCGGTGGCGGTTATTTCCCTGAGCGGATACCTTATTTATTCCAAATATATTGTACCTACATATATTGAGCCGGTGCTTGAAACCACCGCCAATCTTTTAAAGGATACCGATGTCCAAAAGGCAATAACGGACGTTGCCAAGGAGCTTGTCGACAACGGCACTCTTGACAAGAATACATTAAAAATATATGAAAGAAACGTAAGCAAGTACATTGACCCCCAAGTCCCCGAAGCCGCACCGGCAAGAGAGGACGAGCCAAGCAGCGAGGAGGAGACTTCGGACGCCAACACCCTTGTTGTTTCCTCATCAAAATCGGAGCTGGGCATAGTGTCGGTAAACACCAACCCGGCTGTATCGGGAACCGCCGGGCAGAAGCTCAGTGATAAATTCCGCGAGAATGCCGAGGAAGAGATAGACCTTGAAAAGGTTACATATGAGATGGGTCAGGAGGACGAAACGGTCGAAACCGGCGAGGAGAAAAACGCTTCCGAGCTTTATAACAAGATTATAAGCGTAATGAGCTCCCACGAACGCTCCGTATTCTACAGCGTTGTATGGAGAGCAGACATAAATACCTTAAAATCGATATATTCCTCCGGTGATAAGGCTGCCGCAAAGGAATATCTGCACAGCATTTTAAGCGATTCCGAATATGAGGAAGCAGTCAGCATATTCTTTAAATACGCATATCTTCTTGTAGAATAGTAAGGTGAAAATAATGTTTACTAATATAAACCCAAGAAAAATACTCCTTGCCCTAATAGATGCGGCAATGATATTCGCTTCATTTCTTGTATCATCGCTGCTTTTAAACGGGCTGGGACTGATTACGCAAAGCTTCAGAGAAGGTTTTTTGTCACTTGTTGTGCTGCTTGCCTCCATGATGATATTCATGATCGCCCTGCGCGTATATTCCAATATATGGCGTTACGCGCAGATAAAGGATTTTCTAAAATGCTTTATCGGAGCAACCATGGGCTTTTTAGCGGCATATTTTATATGCGATCTGGCGGGACTTCGCCACTCGGATGTTGTTCTTGCTTTTGCATATCTTATATCCATTTGCTCCATTGTTGTATCAAGAACAATATACAGCTGGCTTTTTGAGCTGATAAAATACAAATCAAAAAGCAAAGAGGAGAAAATTCCCACTCTTATTGTCGGTGCCGGCATGGCGGGACACAGAATTATAAGCGAAATGCGGGAGTTTACCTGCTCATATCTTCCCATTGCCATTGTAGATGACGATTCGCAAAAGCAAAACACCTATGTGCGCGGAGTTAAGGTCATGGGACGCACCCGCGACATTCCGAAAATCTGCCGCGAGCGCAATATTTCCACCATTCTTGTTGCCATTCCCTCAGTGGACACAAAGGAACGCCAGAGAATTTTAGACATATGCTCTACCACCCAATGTACAGTAAAAACCCTTCCCTATGTGCATGAAATAATAGACTTTGAGGACTTAATGAGCCAGACTCAGGACATTAAAATAGAGGATCTTTTGGGCAGAGAGGTTATCACCTTTGACAATCAAAACGTCATGCAGTTTATTGAAAATAAAATCTGCATGGTAACCGGCGGCGGCGGTTCAATAGGCTCGGAGCTTTGCCGCCATATCGCAAAATACGACCCGAAAAAGCTTATAATTGTGGATATATCGGAAAACGGGGCCTATGACATACAGCAGGAGCTGCTTCGTCAATTCGGCAGTGCCTTAAACCTTGAGGTGGAAATTGCCTCGGTGAGGGATTACGCAAAGATGGATTTACTGTTCTCCACCTACCGCCCCGACCTTGTTTTTCACGCCGCCGCCCACAAGCACGTTCCGCTGATGGAAACAAATCCCGAAGAGGCGGTAAAAAACAACATCGTAGGTACATACAATGTGGCAACGCTTTCGGATTTTTACAAGGTACAGCGTTTTGTGCTAATATCAACGGACAAGGCAGTTAATCCGACAAATGTAATGGGCGCGTCAAAGCGTTGCTGTGAGATGATTATACAGGAAATGGGACGTCATTCAAAGCATACCGCATTTATTGCAGTGCGCTTCGGAAACGTACTGGGCTCCAACGGCTCGGTTATTCCGCTTTTTGAAAAGCAGCTTGCCGCAGGCGGACCTCTTACCGTTACCCACCCGGATATTATAAGGTACTTTATGACAATTCCCGAAGCGGTATCCCTTATTTTACAGGCAGCATCGGGAGCACAGGGCGGCGAGATATTCGTGCTGGATATGGGCGAGCCTGTAAAAATCGTCACCCTTGCCGAAAACCTTATAAAACTTCACGGCAAAACGCCCTACAAGGACATTGACATAGTATTTACGGGTCTGCGCCCCGGAGAAAAGCTTTTTGAGGAGCTTTTGATGGACGAGGAGGGACTGCGTAAAACGGACAATAAAAAAATATTTATCGGTTCTCCCATAGAGATAAACGAGGAAGTATTCTTAAAGCAGTTGGACAAGCTAAAAAGCATTGCCCTAAGCAACGACAAGGCGTCCGTTGTTGAGCTTCTCAAAAAAATAGTTCCCACCTTTACCCATAAATGAGTCGATTATTGCATTAAGCGCCCGGCGCTTAATGCAATTTACATATAAGGAGATTTCTCATGGAAAAATTATTTACAAAGCCCGCATACGTCATAATCACAGCCGCAATATGCAATATGCTCTGGGGCAGTGCATATCCGGCAATAAAAATAGGCTATGAGCTGTTTGCCGTAACCGACGCTCCCCAAAAAATCCTCTTTGCCAGCATACGCTTTATTTTAGCCGGCTTAATGGTTCTTGCCTTGTCCGTACCGATACAGAAAAAAGCTCCCACATTTAAAAAGGAAGCGTTTTTTCCGATACTTTTAACAGCCTTTGTATACACCTTTTTGGAATATATATTTTTCTACATCGGTCTGTCAAACACAACAGGCTCCAACGGCTCTATTTTCAACTCAACCTCCACCTTCATGGCGGTAATAATCGCGCATTTTGTCTACAAAGATGACAAGCTTACCGCAAAGAAGCTCATAGGCTCCGCAATAGGCTTTGCCGGGGTCATAGCCGCCACAATGTCCGGCGGGCGGTTTTCTTTTAAGCCCGACGGCGAGGGCTTTATTATGCTTGCCGCTCTTTGCTTTGTGATAGGCTCCATGATAAGCAAGCACGCCGCAAAAACCACTCCGGTTATGACCGTTACCGGATATAATCTGCTTTTCGGCGGCATTATGCTCACAGTGTTCGGGCTTGCTCCGGGCGGTATGCTTACACAGATAAGCGCCAAGGGCATTTTTGTGCTGTTGTATCTTGCTTTTTTGTCCGCCTGCGCTTTTACGCTGTGGACAATGCTGTTAAAATACAACCCCGTAGGCAGCATAAGCGTTTATAATTTTATTATTCCCGTATTCGGTACTCTGCTGTCGGCTCTGCTCCTTAAGGAGGACGCACTCAGGTGGGAATATCTGCTTTCGCTTGCCCTTGTCTGCGCCGGAATAATCATAGTAAATGCCCCGAAAAAAGCCCAAAAGCCTTGAAATATGTCAATTTACCGCGTTTACCCCGGTTATTTTTGTGAAAAATGCTTCTTGACTATAAATTTGAGCATGGTATAATTATTTTTGTAGGCAGGATAAGGAGGCAAATATGGGAACTTGGATAGTACATCTTAGAATAGCCGATTATTTCATAAACAAATTGAGCGGGCTTGACGCGTCCGAATTTGCGGCAGGGTCTGTCGCTCCCGACTGCGGCTACGGAAAAAAAGACAGCTTCGGCAGCTTTACTCCGCCCCCCTCGGTAACTCATTGGACGCCCACCGGCAAAAAGGTCAATTGCCGCTACAAGGATTTTTACAGCACATATTTAAAGGACTGCTCGGACATGAAAGCATATTCCTTTTATTTAGGCTACTACATACATCTTTTAACCGACGTTGTATGGTCATCGCAAATTTACCTGCCCACGCATATAAAATTCAAGGCCGAATACGATAAAAATCCCGACTTTCTCCTTACCATAAAAAAGGACTGGAACGATTTGGACTTTAGATACCTTACGGAGCATCCGAATTTCAAGGCGTTTGCGCTTTTAGCGGCAAAGGACGAGGTACGCCGGTATCTCCCCTATTATGAGCCGGATCAGCTGAGCGTACAATGCAGATATATTGTAGACTTTTATCGGTGCGGCATAAAGACGGCGCATCCGTACAGAAAATACTTCTATCTCACACCCGAGGAGCAAAACAGCTTCATATCGGACGTTACGGGCGTAATCGAAATGGATTTAATCAAAAAAGGCGTTCTCAGGCCGCTGCTTTGCGCGGTATAAACGGGGACAAACTTGTCCCCACACCGAGCAAGGCCGGCTTTGTCATCAATTGCAATAATATTCCCAAAATTTTATTAAAATTATTTACATCTTTTATTTTTTGTGATATAATGATACAGTCACATACTTACAATAGAATAAAATTGTTACGCAAAGGCTATTATATAGGTAAAAGCGCATTCTTCCGCTTTGCCATACCTTTGCGTTGGTAAATTTATTGTAAGTGTGTGACAACTCTGACAATTCGGAGATAATGCGTTTTTCGGTGCATAGCTCCGGTTCTGAGGTGGGTTATGCACTTTTTAATTGCATTTTTTCCGAATAAACGGATTTAATAATTTTTAATATTTTTGTTGACAATTGTATACATTTGTATTATAATACTAAATGAGATATTTGTCAATAGTTGAAGGTGATAAATTTGGAAAAAAAGAAGCTTGTAATATCCCCCAAAAAATATATAGGCGAAACTGCGGTTGTTTCAGCAAGACTGCCTAACGATTTAATTAAAAGAGTAGACGAGATTTGCGAAGCAACAAGCAGAACACGAAACGAGATTTTACAGATGTGTATTGAATTTGCAGTTGATAATATTGAAATACAAGGGAGGTAGATTTATGTTTAAAATATTCGATGTTATAAAGTATGAGGGAAATAACGATACGTTTATATGGAAGCATCCCTGTGAGGATTTTAACTGCCTTTCACAGTTAATCGTACATGAAAATCAAGAGGCGGTTTTCTATATGAACGGACAAGCTCTTGACCTTTTCGGACCCGGAAGATATACCCTTAAAACCCAAAATATTCCTTTAATAGGCCAAGCTCTCAACTTGGTAACGGGAGGAATGTCGCCATTTCACTGTGAGGTATATTTCATAAACAAAAGCGAGCAGATGTCCATTAAATGGGGTACCGATTCGAGAGTTCAGTTTATAGAGCCGACTTATAACTTTCCCCTTTCCGTCGGCGCATCGGGCGAAATGAGCCTGCGGGCGGCAGACAGCCGAAAGCTTTTAGTAAAGCTGGTGGGAACGGAGAATGACTTATCACAAGCGAAATTGGTATCTCATTTCCGTTCATTCCTGATGACAAGAGTTAAGACTTACATAGCCCAAATCATCAAATCCGAAAGCATAAATATATTTGAAATAGACGAAAGATTGACCCAATTTTCAGAGGCTATACGAAATCTGTTAGTTCCCGATTTTGACGATTACGGAATTTCTCTTGAGAAATTCTTTGTAAACAGGGTTATGAAGCCGGACGGAGAAGCGCAGTATGAAAAATTCAAGGAGCTGCATTTCCGTCAATATGCCGATGTTGCGGAGGCAAAGCTCCGTCAGCAGACTACTATAATAGAAGCCGAAACAGAAGCTCAAAAAACCGTTATAGATTCCAAGGCTCAGGCTGCAAAGCGCGCCCAGGAAGGATATACTTATCAGCAGGAACGCGGTTTTGACGTTGCCGAAAAGGTTGCGGAAAATGAAGCTGTGGGCGAATTTACCAATATGGGCGTAGGCTTCGGTACTATGGCGGGAGTAGGCGGTGCAGTCGGCGGCATGGTTGGCGGTATGATGAACGACGCAATGAATACGGCCGCAAGTTCTCCGAAGGAGAATACACACACAGCCCATGGTTTTTGCGAGGAGTGCGGAGCACCGCTTTACTCTGAATCTGATTTTTGTGAGGAGTGCGGAGCAAAGGTAATCAATCACAACGACATATGCAAAAACTGTGGGTATAAATTCGAACGCCAAAGCAAGTTCTGTCCCAAGTGCGGAACAAGGAGGTGATAATGTATGACCAAGGCTTTTAAATTTTATGCCGCCATCTGGGCTGTCAGTTTGATTGTATTTAATTTTGCGGCTTTTATCTGCTGTGCAAAGGTTAATATGATAACAGGCAGCTTTTGGATAGGATATATTTTTATAGTGCTGGCGTTTATCGGGCAGCTTGCCGCAAGCTATATTGCTTTTAAAGCAGAAAACGCACAAAAGATGTTTTACAATATGTCATTATTCACAATAAGCTGTATCAGTCTTGCCGCAATGCTGATGTTCGGTGTAATGTGCATGGTTATTCCCCTCTTTCCCCTATGGCTCGGGGCTTCCTTGTGTATTATAATTACAGGCATATCCACCGTTATAAACATGACAGCCTATTGTGCCGCAAAAACGGCAGCAAGTATGGATAATGAAATAAACGCCAAAACATACACAATAAAAACGCTTACATCACAAGCCGAACATTTAATGGCATCAGCCAAATCAGACGAAATAAAAAGCGCCTGCAAAAAAGCATACGAGGCATTACGCTACAGCGATCCAATGAGCAATACAGCGCTTTCGGAATTAAACGAGCAGCTGCAGTGCCAATTCAAGGCCTTTGAGGACGCAGTCTTTTCCGAGGACTTTGAGCTGCTCTCTTCGGTTTTATGTGACTTACTTGACTTAATCGATAAAAGAAACAAAAAATGCAAATTATTAAAATAGATTAAATGGAGGACAAAAAAATGGAGGACAAAAAAATGGATAACGAAAAAACAAAGGTAACTTCTGCACTATGTACAAATTGCGGCGGACAGCTTGATATTGACACATCCCAAGAAACGGTTGAATGTCCCTATTGCGCGACAAAATACAATGTTTCCGACTTGCTTGATGAAAGCGACGCTGTGCGAATAGAAAAAATCAAACAGCGCACTCAAAAAGATGTCGAAATCGAAAAGCTCAGACACGAAAAGGAAATGGCACAGAAGCACGAGGATAAAGCAAACAAAGAGGCATTTAAGAAAAGTAAATTCAGCAAGGTATTGATAGTATTCGCCATTATATGCGGTCTGATGTGCGCCGTATCCTTCAACGACAAAAAAATCCTTTCCGGAATTATCGCTCTTATTCAGGTGGGATTGTTTGCCGCCGCATGGCTTATGGGAATGCATAAGGTGAAAGAGCCTAAAAAAGGAATAAAATCATTGGCATCTATTCTTGCTTTTTTGCTGTTTATTCCTTATTTCGGCGCATTCAATTCAAGCTCAAGCAACACCCAAAAAATCAATTGGAATGATATGGTGCTTTGCGAGAAGCTGCCCGAACCCGCTTCCAAGGTAGGTACGATAAGCTCCAATTCGGAGGAAAGGTTAAGCGTTGATATGCATAAAACTTCACAAAAGGATTACAGCGAATATGTGAGCCAATGCGAAGCACTGGGTTTTACTACAGACGCCGATAAAACGGAAACAAACTACAGTGCCTACAATGCCGACGGTTATAAGCTTCACTTATCATATTACGAGCGCAACAAAGAGTTAAGTATAGATCTTGACGCTCCCATGAAGCTGTCCGAAATAACATGGCCCAATACCCCCTTGACAAATCAGATTCCCGTACCAAATTCAACCTTGGGCAAAGTAAACTACGAACACGCAGATTCATACTCTGTATACATCGGCAATATGCAAAAAAGCGATTATGATGCCTATGTTCAAAGCTGCATGGATAAAGGCTTTAATATCGATTACAGCAAGAACGAAAACAGCTTCCATGCCGATAACTCCTCAGGAAGCCATTTGTCACTGGAATACAGAGGCAATAATATTATGTACATAAGCATCGAGGCACCGGATAATTCAGCGGCCGCACAGACTACCGAAGCACCCAAAGACACTCCCCAACCGGCATCCGATACAAAAGACACAAAACCCGCAAGCACCACAGCCGACAGCGGCGTTTCTCCCGATTTTAAAGCCGCTATGGACAGTTATGAGCAGTTCTTTGATGAATATATTGCATTCATGAAAAAATACGAAAGCTCCGACGGTACCGATTTAAGTCTGCTTGCGGACTACACCAAATATATGGCAAAATATGCCGATACAATGCAGAAGCTTGAAAATATAGAAAGTGATGATTTGAATGCGGCAGAGCTTGCATATTATACCGAGGTTCACGCGCGAATTATAGGAAAATTGGCAGAAGTCGGGCAATAATTTGCATAGTGCGCAAAAAAGACAAATTCAAGCCTGAGAAAGCATTGCAAAAAACCGTATTATGTGCTATAATAGATAAAAATACTATGCATGGAGGACTGACATGCCGAATAAAAGACAGGAAAAAATAAGAAATTTCAGCATAATAGCACATATCGACCATGGAAAATCCACCCTTGCCGACAGGCTTTTGGAGCTTACCGGTGAGGTGGAGGACAGGGACATGGAGGAACAGCTTCTTGACGATATGGACCTGGAGCGCGAAAGGGGCATAACCATTAAGGCTCATGCTGTGCGGCTTCAGTACAAGCATACCGACGGAGAAGTATATACCCTAAACCTTATAGACACACCGGGTCATGTGGATTTTAACTATGAGGTGTCAAGGAGCCTTGCCGCCTGCGAGGGCGCAATACTTATTGTGGACGCGTCCCAGGGAATAGAAGCACAGACCCTTGCCAACACATACCTTGCAATCGACCATGATTTGGAGGTTGTGCCTGTGGTGAATAAAATCGACCTGCCCTCGGCACAGCCGGAGCTTGTAAAGCGCGAGATTGAGGACATTATCGGAATTCCCGCCGAGGACGCGCCCGAGGTCAGTGCCAAAACCGGGCTTAACGTTGAAGCGGTGCTTGAGGAAATAGTGAACAAAATCCCCGCCCCCGACGGTGACGAGGACGCGCCCCTTAAAGCGCTCATCTTCGATTCCTACTATGACAGCTACAAGGGCGTTATCGTTTACGTCCGCGTAAAGGAAGGCTCCCTAAAAGCCGGTCAGCGCATCAAAATGATGGCGACCGGTGCGCAGTTTGATGTTGTCGAGGTGGGAACAATGCACCCTTGCGGGCTTATCCCCTCGGATACTCTTGCCGCCGGCGATGTGGGCTACATTGCCGCAAGCATTAAAAATATCCAGGATACCCGCGTGGGCGATACGGTAACGCTGGTGCAAAATTCCGCAAAAGAGCCGCTTCCGGGCTATAAAAAGGTAAACCCGATGGTATACTGCGGTATTTATCCCGCGGACGGGGCGCAGTACGAGGACTTAAAGGAAGCCCTTTTAAAGCTTCAATTAAACGACGCCGCGCTGATGTTCGAGGCTGAGACCTCGGTTGCCTTAGGATTTGGATTTCGCTGTGGCTTTTTAGGACTTTTGCACATGGAAATTATCCAGGAAAGACTGGAGAGAGAATATAATCTCGACCTTGTAACCACCGCCCCCGGCGTTATATACAAGGTTTATAAGACCAACGGCGAAATGGTATGGTGCGACAATCCCACAAACCTCCCCGACCCCTCCGAGATAGAATATATGGAGGAGCCCATGGTAAAGGCTTCGATTATGGTACCCAAGGATTATGTGGGCAGCGTTATGGAGCTGTGCCAGGAACGGCGCGGAATTTACAAGGACATGACCTACATGGACGAAACGAGAGCGGAGATATTCTATGAGCTTCCTCTAAACGAGATAATATATGATTTCTTTGACGCATTAAAATCCCGCACAAAGGGCTATGCCTCCTTTGATTACGAGCTTTGCGGTTATAACCGAAGCGAGCTTGTAAAGCTTGACATACTCTTAAACGGCGAAATGGTGGACGCCCTTTCCTTTATCGTACACCGCGACAGCGCATACAAGCGCGGCCGCAGAATGGCCGAGAAGCTTAAGGAATGTATACCCCGTCAGCTTTTTGAAGTACCCATACAAGCGGCAATAGGCTCAAAGATAATCGCCAGAGAAACGGTAAGAGCCTTAAGAAAGGACGTGCTTGCCAAGTGCTACGGCGGCGACATTACGCGTAAAAAGAAGCTTTTGGAGAAGCAGAAGGAGGGCAAAAAGCGTATGCGCCAGGTGGGCAGCGTTCAGGTCCCCCAGGAAGCATTTATGTCGGTGCTAAAGCTTGACTGATGCGGAAAGGATACAATATGACGCTACCCGAACAATTTTGTAATCGTATGAGGGCAATGCTGGGCGATGAATACGAAGCTTTTCTGCGCTCTTATGATACCAAGCCCCACAGTGCCGTACGCATAAACACACTAAAATGCACCGACCCTGCCGCCGCGGCAAGGGTTATCGGCGCTCACGAACAGGTGCTCTGGTGCGAAAGCGGCTATTACATTGACAAGGAAATCACAGACGGCACTCACCCTTACCACGCCGCCGGAGTGTTTTATTTTCAGGAGCCGTCGGCAATGTGCGTATCGGAGGGACTTCCCTTGGGCGAAGATTTTCGAGTGCTTGATTTATGCGCCGCACCCGGCGGAAAAACCACCCATATCGCGGCAAGAATGAAAAACCGCGGACTTCTTGTTTCAAACGAGATAATTCCCAAGCGCGCGGCAATACTTTCCGAAAACACCGAGCGCATGGGGCTTACAAATACAATAGTAACAAACGAAACACCCGCGCGACTTGCGGAAAAATTCCCCTCCTTTTTTGATGCGGTCATAGTTGACGCGCCCTGCTCCGGCGAGGGTATGTTTAAAAAGGAGCCGCGGGCAATTACCGAATGGAGCGAAGCTCATTCCCTTTCCTGCGCCCAAAGGCAGAAAAGCATTCTTGACGAGGCATATAAAATGCTTCGTCCGGGCGGATATATAATGTATTCCACCTGTACCTTTGCCTATGAGGAGAACGAGGGCGCCGTGGAATATATGGTTGAAAAATACGGCATGGAAATATGCAAAATTCCATGCCTTGATATGCTCCCCAGCGGAGCGGGCAGCCTTTCGGGTATCGAAAACTGCCGCCGCATTTTCCCCCACCTCCACAGCGGCGAGGGACATTTTGCCGCGCTTCTTAAAAAAAGCGGTTCATTTTCGGAGTCCGAAAAAAAGCGCAAAAAAAATAGCCAAAGACCCGACACTGTCCTTGAAGATGCCATAGGGCTATGGCGCGGCTTTGAGAAGAAAGCCCTTAACGTAAAGCTTGAGGGCGAATTTGTTCTTTTCGGCGACAGGCTCTATCTTTTGCCGCAGAAGCTTGACATAAGCAGACTTAAAATATTAAGATGCGGACTTTTGCTGGGCAGAGCGGTACGCGGCCGCTTTGAGCCGGCACACGCCCTGTCCCATGCCCTTGAAGCTTCGGCTTTTTTGGGCAGAGTGGATTTGGATATTTCCGCTCCCGAAACGGCAAAATATATGCATGGCGAGGAAATAAACCATGTCGGCACATCCGGTTGGTGTGCCGTAACGGCAGGCGGTTTTGTTTTGGGCTGGGGCAAAGCCTCCGGCACGACCGTTAAAAATCATTACCCAAAGGCTCTGCGCACACTTAAATATTAGAGGGGTACTATTCCCCTCTTTTTAGTATCTCCAGTACATAATTATAAACACGTTCAACGGATTTTACGTTCATTCTCTCCTTTGGAGTGTGTATATCCTTAAGATCGGGACCTATGGAAATGCAGTCCATATCCTCGATTTTACCCGCTAAAATACCGCACTCCAGACCGGCGTGTATCGTTTCAAGCCGCGGCGCATAACCGTACATATCCGAGAACACCCTAACCGCCGTATCACGCAGGGGCGAATTTTCCCGATACTCCCATGCGCCGTAGCCGCCTGAAAGCTCTGTGATGCCGCCGTTATTTTCAATTATTCCGGCGATTTTTTCGCAAAGTTCGTCCTTTTCGCGGTTTACGGAGCTTCTTATAAGAAAAACCATATTAAGACTGTCATTTTCCACCTTTGCAACACCTAAATTTGACGAGGTCTGCACAAGTCCCTCGATGCTTTTGCTCATGCTCTGCACTCCGTCGGGGGCTTCTTTTAGAATACTTATAATTCTGTCTGTGTCCTCGCGGCTGTACACATATCCGATTTTTTCCCCTAAACATTCAATACAGATATTTCCGTCAGTTTCGGCATATTCTTCCCTAAGCTTTGCTTCAAGCTTTTTCGCCGCCGCAAAAACCGCCTCGGTATCTTCGGCATACACAATAGCCGTTGCAAGAGCGGGTATGGCGTTGTCCCTTGCTCCGCCTTGTATATCTGCGATTTGTACTTTGATTTCACTAAGCAGCTCAGCCATTGCCTTTAGTGCGTTTATTCTGCCGGCGTTTATCTCCACTCCGGAATGACCGCCCAAAAGTCCGCTTATGTTTATTCTTACTCCCTCCTCGTCAAGGCTTTCTCTTTTTAGCTTTAATGTTCCGAACACCCGTATTCCGCCGGCACAGCCTACGGTTATAATTCCCTCGTCCTCGGAGTCTATGTTTATGATTTTGTTCCCCTCCAAAACCGACGCGTCAAGACCTGCCGCACCGTCCATGCCCGTTTCCTCATCAGAGGTAAAGAGTACCTCCAATTTGGGATGCTCCGCTCTGTCCGAGTCCAAAATCGCAAGTCCCATCGCAATCGCTACGCCGTCGTCACCGCCCAAGGTGGTCTTCTCAGCCCAAACCCATTCCCCGTCGGTTACAAGCGGTATCGGTTTATTTTCAAAATCAAAATCGCCCTCGGCTATGCACACCATATCCAAATGTCCCTGCAAAACAACCGCCGGTGCGTCCTCATAGCCCTTTGACGCCGGTTTTTTTATAATGACATTGTTAAATTCATCACGCTTTACCCACAGCCCGCGTTTCTTTGCAAACTCAACACAATATTCGCTTATTTTGTCCGTATTGCCCGAACCGCGGGGAATACGGGATATTTCCTCAAAAAACTCAAACACCTTTTGGGGTTTTAAATTATTTAATACCTGCATTTAATCACCTTTTCAATGTATAATATTGACCAAAACCGCAACAAATATAAATATAACTAAGTTAAGGAGTAATTTTTATGATACATGATGGTTTTTTATATTTTGCGGTGTTGGTTTTGTTTTCGGCGCTGCTTTTGTGGCTGCCCACATGGCTTCGGGGAGGATTTTGGGATAAATTCTTCGCCTTTGCGCCGCCCATAGTATTATTGTATATCGGATGTATGCTGTTGTCAACCCTGAATTTGTGGAATTTGGAGGAAACCGCCTCCGCTTATTCCACATTAAAGAACGATATTCTTTATTCAATGATTTTTCTTATGCTGCTAAGATGCGATATACGAAAGATAATACGCTTGGGCGGCAGAATGCTTGCGGGCTTTTTCGCCGCGTCGGTATCAATAGGAATAGGCTTTATTGCCGCTTATGCGCTGATTCACGCGTCATTGGGCGCGGGAGCATGGAGATCCCTTGCCGCTCTGTGCGGAAGCTGGATGGGCGGCGGCGGAAATATGCTTGCCATACAGGCGGCATACAATGTAAGCGAGGATCAGATGGCGTTTGTATTGGTGGCGGACTCTATCTGCGCTTCGGTATGGGTAATGTTCCTTTTATGGGCGGCGGGAAGAGCGGATAAATTCAACCGCTGGACAAGCTCCGACACGCATCTCATAGACGAGGTGGGAGAAAAGCTGCAAAAGGAAGCGGAGCTTGCAAGCGCGCCCATAAGCTTTAAAAGCATAATGCTGCTGTTCGGAAGCGCGTTTTTGGTATCCGCCCTTTCCCAAAGAGCCGGAGCCGCAGTAAATGCGCTTATGCCGTTTTTTGATAAAGCCACATGGACGGTGCTTATAATAACGGCTTTGGGAATACTTTTGGCTCTTACGCCCTTCGGCAGGCTCGGCGGCGTAGGCGAAATTTCCAATGTTTTATTATATTCGGTGGTGGCGCTTATTGCCTCCCGAGCAAGCCTGTCCTCCCTTATCGAAGCTCCGGTATGGATTTTGGCAGGATTTATTATACTGATAGTCCACGGCGCGCTCATGCTCCTTGCGGCAAAGCTTCTGCGCCTGGATATTTTCACCTGTTCGGTAGCTTCCTTGGCAAACATAGGCGGCACAGCCACAGCCCCGATTCTTGCCGGTTCCTACAGCGGCGCCCTTGTTCCCATAGGCGTACTGATGGCTCTTATGGGCTATGTAATAGGCACCGGCGGCGGTTTGCTTGTGGGACAGGTCATGAGCTTCTTCGGATAAACAATCCCCTGTTTTAAAGCTTTAGGGCTTTTTGACAGGGGTTTTCTCTTTTTACCGAAACGCGCTTTATAAATACGTTAATATTGTGAAAAATAGATAAACTGTGACTTTTTTTGATGTTTTATTGATTTTACCCCATATTTGTGGTAAAATTGTTTTATCTACGAAAAATTAAAACGGTAAAATTATCAAGCCAAAAAGCAGACCTATTTTAATAATACGGTTTTGCTTATTGTAATACAAGGAGCAATAATAATGGATTTATATTCAGCAATAGTTTTTATAACATTTGCCGTTTCAACAGTAACAGCAGTAAATGTCTTTGCAAACCAACTGGTTTCCAAAGACAATAAATTCCAAATATTGACGGTATGCGCGCTTATCTGCATAGCAAGCCTATGCGAATGGCTCGGAATAAAAACCGAGTATATGTCTGCTTCGCTTATCGGGCTTCACAAGCTGGCAAAGCTTGCCGAGTTTTGTTTAGCGCCCTGCATCAGCATTGCCGCCGCGGTTTCGTATGGAGAAGTAAAAAGAAAGAAGCTTATATACTCCGCGCTCGGCGTACATATAATATTTGAAATTTTGGCATTGTTTAACAATTGGGTATTCAGTGTGGACGCGCAAAACATATATCACCGGGAGCAATTATATTGGGTGTATATCGCTGTTTTCTCCTTATCAATCATATATTGCTTTATATGCATAGTTCGGGGAATAAGAAAATATCAGGCAAGACTTGGCATTTCGCTTCTTTTTATACTGGGATTTCTTGCTTTCGGTATTGCTCTGCAAATGATAAAACGCAATATCAGGGTTGATTTTATGTGCGTTGCAATAGGAAATTTGATGCTTTACAGTTACCGCGGCAATGTGATAAATCAAATCGATGTGACAACGCGGCTTATGAACCGCAGATGCTTTGAAAGAATTACGGAAAATATGAAATCACCGGCATATGTGCTGTTTTTTGACGTAAACAAGTTTAAGCATATAAACGATACCTTCGGGCATACCGAGGGTGACAAATACCTAAGACTTGTCGCAAAAAAAATATACGATATTTACGGAAAATACGGATTTTGCTACCGCATCGGAGGCGATGAATTCTGTGTTGTCATGTTCAGGAATTTAGACAAGCTGCAGGCGCTTAACCTTCAGTTTAAATACGAAACCGACAGACTGTTTATAAACAATATTCACACTCCCGGCGTTGCTTTGGGCTGGGCATATTACAATTCGGATACAACCGATATAAACACTGTCATAGATAAAGCGGACGAGAAAATGTATAAAGACAAACATCAATTGGATATATAACAGTTTTTGTGTACAAAAAGTCGAGGATTTTCACCCTCGACTTTTTTCGTTTAAAGTAATCAATAAAAGTCTGTACGCTTTTTATTTGTATCCGCTCAACTAACCCACGTCCAAAGAGCGGCAATACATCATTCCCACTCGACTTATGGGAAGTTAATCAAGGTGTTTTTCCTTGATTTATCGTGATTTTATTTCTCAAATTTCACGAATTTTTATGTCGTGATTTGGTTTGTAAAAATTTTTGTACTCAAAATGTACTCACGAAATATTCAATCAGAATCTAATTTTATACCATAAATTCTACTTGAACTTTTATCCAATACGGTAATTCATCAAAATGAGACTGTATAACTTCACTTACATCATTTTCTATATCTGCATCACTCTTTTTTTCTTCCTTATAATCTTCAAAAAATTTACTATAAAGGTAAAACGCACATTCTCTTGGCACTCCTACTCCTATTAAATATCTTGTCACTTGTCTATAAGCACCAGATTGCATAGAAGGCACAAATAGGCTCTTATCATTCTTAATATCAAAGATAGGCTTTATTAAAAGAGGAACATTATATGAAACTATATTTTGTAATATTCTTATAGTATCCTCAATTTGATCTGAAAAGTCATCTTCTCGTGTATAGCGTTTTTTCTCAAGTATTTCCGCTAATGGTGTTTCCTTTGCCCACAACATACACAAATCACATAACAATCCTCTATTGTTTCCCATTTGCAATGGTTTAGGAATATATTTTTCATACATTATATTTGTTTTATCATTATCTCGCAGAAATTTGAGCATTCTATCTAACTTTGTCTTTGCGCCACGTTCTAATGGGTGTGTCGGTACTTCTTCGGGATAGTTTTTAAATATTATATCTAACACAAACGGATCCCAATATCTGTTTTTATAACATATTTCTTTAGGTATAGACAATTCTGAAAGCTGATAAATTATGGCAGCTACCTGTTCTTTTGACAGTTGTATTCCAACATTGTTCATTCTTGTAAGAGCATTTTCTCCATACCTAAGTACCGATTGCCGAATATACGATACTAAATCTCCATATCCAAGCATTTCATTATTCAACGGAGTATCTGTAAGAATTACATTTTCAATATCGCCTTTATATTTATCGAATCTTTCTCCATAACCAGTTGGTAGTTCTTTTGTCGCTTCATCAAACAATGTCATCTGTTCATATCCATCAGTATTTGCAAAAGAAGATTCGTCCAAGACAAATGTACGTCCGATAAAATCTTTAAGTAATCTTCCTGCTCTACCTCTCAGATTAGCCATCTCATAATTTGAAAGTTCTGCAGCTTCTTTGTTTTTGCTCAAATATAAATGTGGATTACGAATTATAATGTTTTGAGTAGGCAAATTCACCCCTTGTAGTAGTGTTGTTGTACACGCAATATTGCTTATCCATTTATTGTGTATTGCAACTTCCAAAGTCTTTCTAACATGATCCGGCAATTTGCCGTGATGATATGCAATACCCTTATTCAATGTACTGCACATAGAGTAGTTTGAATGTACAGTCGTTCTATAATACTCAATCAATTCATTGATTTCTGCAATGTCTGTTTCTTCGCCATCTAGGTTTATAGCTATTTTCCTAGCAGTCTGAGGTGTAGGCGAAAAAATAATATTTTGTTGACCTTTTAATCCACAAGCTATTTTATTTAAATATTGCAAATAATCTTCATCATATCTTGACTTTCCATATCCCTTAATGAACGAAGGGTCTGTAATTTCCTTTATTGCAGGTTCCATTGTCAATCCACAATACTGTTTTATATAATAACTATTTTTATTTTCATATACGCTATATGTTAAATTTAATACTGGACTATCGATAGAAGTAATATTTTTAGTTTCTTCTCCAAAAATACTTTCGCCAGTTTGATCTATAGCGTCGATGCGAGGACCAGAAATAATGATTTGATTTACATTATCTTTATATCTAAACTCATTTAACGCATCAAATAAAACTTTGGCTCTTTCGTCATTATCCTCTTTTATGCGTTCTATATTTTGAATCTCATCAGCGACTAAAATCAAGTCATTATTAAACTTGTTATTTGCATCACTTAGCGCCGAAATGGCTTTTTCTTGTGTTAAAACAAAAACACAATTTTCATCATCCTTGGTATTATCGTAAAATGAATTTATGATTTTGCAATTATTAATGTTCAATATCTTCATCATTTTTGCAAAGTCCTCAGATACTTGATTTAATAAGCTTAAAGTTGGTACAATATATATAATATCAAACTTTGTTTTACATAACTTGTCCAATAGTTTTAACAATATTACAAATGATTTTCCAGCCGATGTAGGGGCTGATATACCTATTATTTTCTCAGTGTCCATGCTATTCCATATATTTATTTGAAAATCTGTTAGCAGAAATTTTTTATCTTGCACAATTATACTGTTGCGTTCTTGGTTTAATGTTGCCAGTAGTTGTTCTATAATGCTATCTAAACTTGTAAAAGTGCAATTATTCTTATCAAAATTTTCGTCAGCTATAACGGCAGATGTAGGATAGCCTATTCTAGATAAAAACTTAACAATAATTTTTCTTAAATTAAATTTTTCACGATTAGCATATTCCCACATCAGCGCAATTACAGTTATGACATAGTTGACCGAAGGGGAATTTTTCATTGTTGTTTCATAATCTAAACATCTAATAGTATTAAATATAAGTTCATCCGGAACCTCGATAGTCTCTCGCACAAATGCTAATTTATTTGCTATGTAGGCAAAATCTATCGACAACCACTTATTTAGAACATTTTCTTTTAAGTGCTCCATACCCTACTCCTTACTACAACTTGTTTTGGAAATCACGTACTAACTCCTCTAATTTCCATACAGGAAAAACAATATATGTGATTCTATTCAATATGGCATTATGCTCTATATCAATTTTTGTATTATCAAAATTCTCGTATCGTTTTTTTATAATTTCTTCTATTTGATTACGAATATCAGATTTATTTGTTATATTTAATTTAGTAGTTTCATCATAAACAATTATGCTAACTAAATGAATTTCAACATCATCTAATGTATTATTTAAATATGCTTCTGCTATCTCATTCATATCTTTGTCTAAGAAATCCTCGTGTACATATAAACTCAATTCTTCCTTGTGGTTTTTATATGTTGTTAATATGCTGTTGACGGCATTTTCAAAAGCTTCATTAAATTTATATTTGCTAGTATATGTTTTTGCTTCCCCAAGTATAATTAATGGTTTACAATTTTCGTATTTAAAATGAATCGCATCTGCACCAAATCTTTCATGATGAGCCGATGTAGTTATTTTCATTTTTCTAAGTAACGGAACTGCCTTTTGACATCTTTGTATAAAATGAAATAATAGCAATTCCCCTAACTGACCTTGCATCAATAGTTCTTCGACTGTGTGGTTTCCTCTAAACTTTTCATGTGCCTTTCTTTGAACTTCAGCATGAGCGGCAGCTTCACTTCTGCCCATTTTCATAGCAGCCTCTCGAAGCTCTTTGTATTTATCTGAACTATATACCCAATCAACAATTGAATTATATAATTCAGTTAGAAATTCATTTCTTAATTCACTTATATCTTGATAATCAATACTTGCACCATAATGACTGTTCTTATTGGGTACTATGTTAAATTTTTGCTGTATAATATAAATATTATTAAACAATGCATCGTTTGGGGTTAATCTTGCATTAATATCATTTTCATTCAACACATTCACCCACCTCTATAATTTCATTATTTATACATATCTCATACCACTCATGCGGTTTTAATTCCGACTTGTACGCCTCATCGAACACACCATACAAATCTTTGTATTTTATATTTTTTGATATGATGCTTTTTAATTCGCTTGTTTGCAGAGGTATTATCTTCATACCATCAACGAATTTTTCGTAGTCATTCGGATCATAATACGGCATATTCTTTCTACCTCTAAAATCCGCAATGACATTTATATTCAAGTAATTTGTCGCAAATACACAGTATGAATTCATATTGCCTGTCCTTATGAGATGCTGTCCCAAATGTCTTGAAACAGGCTCCATTTCCATACGGCGTTGGTTTGTACCGTCTGCAAGCGTTGCTTCAAGCAGCAGCGTATGTTCGGGATAATATTCTGTACTTTCATACTCGTAAACGATATCAGCTTCACCGCCTGCTGCATGTGTTTTAGGTAACAAATCAGCGTCGAGCGACAGTTTCATATAATCGAGAATTTTGCCTTTTCTTTCACTTGCCTTATACCACAGAATACCGAGCACATATTCAAAGATTGTAGGTATATCTGCGTTATCTGTTA
>JAQXZB010000048.1 GCA_029226975.1 Clostridiales bacterium
GACAGAACATTTGAACTCAGCCTTCAGATAAGTGCGGACAGCTTTCGGGAGCTGAACAAAAAGGCGGCGAGGCTTGCTATATGGCTTAGCGGTGAGGGTGAATTGATATTTGACGAAAGCGACGGAGTTATTTGGGATGCAAAATGTATCTCGGGAGCGTCGTTTTCGCCGGAACGCCGAGGGAAAAGTGCGGTTATATCGGTAATAATGAAATCAACGGCAACAGGCAAGGCGGGGTTCGACACGCTTTCGGGCATTGCCCTGTCCGACGCACCAAGTCTTTTTGCAGATATTCCTCTTGATTTTTCGCAATATTTTACCTTTGAAGCTCCGGCAAATACAGTATTTATACCCAACATGGGTGATTGGTGGGTTCGCCCGATGATAAAGCTGGAATGCGAAGAAGCAATCGGAGATATAGATATTGTTTTTGGCGAAAAAGAGCTGCATATATCCTCAGCTCCCGAAAATGCACAGATAGACTGTGAGAATTTTACGGTAACGGGCGGTAATCAAAATCTTCTCGGATACATGAAGGGAAGCTTTTTTGAACTGCCTCCGGGCGGCGGATATATGAGTGTAAGCGTTCAAAACCCATGTACTGTACAGATACTGTATACTCCAAAAACAATATATGATTTTGATTTTGAAGCAGTGAAATGGGGTGATGACGATGCTTGAGCTCTATGATTGGAATGACGCATTGTGTCAAAACTGTATTGCAATGTTACAAGATGCGGCAGAGGTTAAAATCAGTCGTGAAATAAACGGAGCGTACAGTATAGAATTTACATATCCTTTCAACCAAAAGGGCAGTAAAATTCATGAAAATATGCTTGTACGCTGCATAGGGCAGATATTTAGGATAATGCGTGTGAGCCGGGAAACGGACGGAAAAGACATTTTGAAGGTTTTTGGGTCCCACATATTTGAGGACAGCAAAGCAATTCATTTGCAGAACGTTCCCGATTTTATAGGACAGCCGCCCTATGAGGTATTAAAATACGCTTTTTCCGGCACACAGTTTACCTTGCTCGGTGACAGTGAGCTTGAGGCTTTGGGCATGGTCAGAGTTGATTATGACGGCTTGCTTATAGATTTCTTTTCTGCGGACAAAACCACACCCTATGAGGTTATGCAGACGGTCATAGAAAACTGCGGCAAGGGCGAGATATATATTGACAATTACAATATAGCCCTTGTCGAGAGGATAGGCACCGACAGGGGAGTAAGGCTTGAGCTTAAACGCAATATGCAAAATGTCACTGTTGAACGGGATATGACCGACATGATAACTCGGCTTTATCCATACGGATATGAGGATATGCACATAGGAAGCGTAAATTCCGGTATTCAGTACATCGACAGCCCAAACATTGAAAAATACGGTATTCGCGAGGGATTTAAGGATTATTCGGATTATAAAAATCCTGAGGACATTTTAAGCCGTGCAGTCTGGGAGTTTGATATGCAAAACAAGGAGCGCATCGATGTTCCTTCGGTGAATATTTCGGGTACGATTATCAATATGCCGGGACTTTTCGGAAAGGAAATAAATCTTGGTGACAATGTTATTGTTGTTGACAAAGAAGATGAAATTTCCGAAAGAATTATAAGTCTTGAACAGTATCCGTATGAGCCGAAGCAAGACAGTGTATCAATCGGGAGAGTGAAAAAGGATTTATACTTTTATCTTGACCAGATGGGAAAATCCGGCAGAAGCTACAACAAGGTTTCAACCATAAGCGGCAAAGTAAACGCCTGCGCAATATCCGGCGTGGTGCCGGCAGACGGTGTTAAGGTCAAGGACAGCAGCGGCAGTGTCAGTATTTTAACGGACATGATAAGCATGAGTGACAGCTCGGGAGTGCGCTTTCGATGCGGTTTATCCGGAGGGTCATTCGTGTTTGAGCTGTACAGTCCGGGCGGCAGTGCTCTAAGTATGGGTGCAGGAGGGCTTAAGGCAGCGGTAAGCACAATAAATATAGGCTCTGAAGCGGTTACGGCATCGGGAGGCAGCCTATATATAAACGGTAAAAAAATCTTAACGGAGGGTTGAGTATGGA
>JAQXZB010000049.1 GCA_029226975.1 Clostridiales bacterium
CGTACTTACAAACAACAAACTGACGGATAAAAATAAAAAGGAATACTATCCGGAAATGCTGGGGGACAATCCGTCATTGACTATTTCCGAAACGGCGGCAGTATACACATATGAGGACGGTTCGCCGCTAAAGGTCGGTGACTCGACAAATAAAAAGCTGTCGGACGGTATAGGAACTGAGTTTATGACTACAGACGGAACGAATAATTCCGTTATAATATATGATTTGGGTGCCGATTATTATATTGCAGGTATTGATGTATTTTCGAAATTTGCGTATTTTGCGGCCGATAAATCAATGCGATGGAATATGGCAGGCTACAGTGTTGAGGTCAGCGGTGACGGTACGGATTATAAATGTGTTGCAACGGTAAAAGCGAGAACGGAGCTTTTGGATGACAACACAATGGGATATGAATATGAGATACTGAAAACCCCGACCGTATTTCCGGCTGTGTCCGCAAGGTTTGTTAAAATAACGATTTTGGCAGATCCGGAGTACTCGTCACAGTATAATCTTGACGAGCTTGTTATAAAAGGCTTTAAGAGCCCGTTTTCAAGAGATGATTTATATGAGGCGCTTATAAAGTATTCGGGAGTGGACAAGAGTGTATACACCGCCGAGTCATACGAAAATTATTTGGCGGCATACAACAATGCGACCAAGGTGTACTGGGATTCGAGTGCATCGGGTTTGACCGTATTTAACGCAAAAACGGAGCTTGAAGAAGCGTATGCGGCTTTGGAGTCAAATACGAAAATCGTTATTTTAAGCGGCAATATTGTAACGGATTTTGACAAAACACAGTATGCGGGTTATTCGAATGATAAGCTTAAAGGTTTGTCATATAAATATATAAAATTTAACGGAAAGGACTCAAATCAGGAGATTGCGGACACCGACCCATCGTTTAGCAAGCTTTTGCAGGGTAATATGTCGGAGTATACATCTTCGTCAAGCTTGGCTTTCGGTAAATGGGACTCCTCAAACCCGGCGAATATTCTGTTTAATTTGGGCGAGGAATGTTATGTTTCCGGCGTGGATATTTGGGAACGTTATGCAGGCTTGGCTACAAGAGCCGGCAAGGTAAGCGTTTACATAAGCAATGACGGCGTGGACTTTGAAAAGGTGAGCGAAACGGAAAGCACAAAGGCGGATGATGAAACTTGTGCAAATAAAATTGCGCAGGATTTTGAACCGGTAAAGGGCAGATACTTGCTTGTGGTTGCTGAAAAGCACAGCCAGGCACATCAGATAACGCTCAATGAAGTGGTTATAAAGGGCTTTAAAACAGGTCAGCGTGACAATATTCCGTTCTTTATAGAGAATACCGACTACAGGACGGCAGACGGAGTAAGAATTACATCGATTGACGGTGCGGGAGAGATAACCGTTTCGGGAACGGCTGTTTCAAACCGCGATATGGGCGGTGATGTTGTTGTGATAACTGCCGCCTACAAGGACAACGATATTGTGGACTGGTCCTTTGATGTCTTAAATATTGACAGCTACGGAAGTGCCGAATTTGAAAATACAATAGATTTAAAGGGAGAAACGGGAGTAAAGCTTCTAAGCTTTGTTTGGAGTTCTTTGGAGGAAAGAATACCTCTTTCCCGGCCAAAGGAATTTGGAAGCTTATAATTTTAAACGGAAAAGGATTTTGCGATGAAAAACAAGATATTATTATGTGCAGCACTGTCCGCAATGCTTTTTGGCTCTGTATCGTTTGCGGCAAGCACGATAGACACTGTAAGCTATGACGTTTCGTCAAAGACTTTGCGTGTTTCGGGGACTGCGGACAGCAATGAATTATACGACCTTAATATGGTTACAATCCAGGTGCTAAGACCCGGTGTGACGCCCGAAACACTAAAGGATATGGCGGGTGAAGAAAAGAAAAGAGCCGTAGCGTTTGTTAATCAAACGGAGATTATGGGGGACGGAACGTATTCCTTTGTATATTCGCCCAAAACCATTGAGTACGGCAACCACAACATATATGTGACCGACCCCAACGGCGAGGCGATTTACAAAACGGTGCTTTTTACCGACAGCGAAAAGAACAGCGAGCTTCTAAGGGATATAAATTCCGCATCAACTGCCCAACTTGCGAAGGCGGTTTTGGAAAAGCATTCATATCTGCTTGACGGAGTAAAGAGTATAGATGATATAAAAACGATGTATCCGGATAAGGATATTATCGGCTCTGCGGCCGCCATGATGGCAGGCAAGCAATATGAAAGCTCCGGTCAGGTTGCGGAGTATGCCGTAAAATGCGCGGTCACAAGCGCTGTGAATTTTGCCGCGGACAAAGAAGAATTTAAGCGTATTTTAGATACATATCAAGTCGAGCTTGGTTTTGACAGCAACAAAATATACAAGGAACTGTTTTTGGATATTGCCGATGATATTGCAGACAGGTTTATAAGCCGGGACTACAAGGACCCCGAAGAATTTGAAACGGATTTTTGTGACAGTGTTATAATTTCAAGGTTTAACCGGCTTAAAAACTACGCCGGAATACCTGCCATACTGAATGCGGGCAGGGATTGGCTTAAGGCATTTGATTTTGAAAAATATGACAAGCTGACCGACACTGAGAAAGCG
Source organism: Clostridiales bacterium (assembly GCA_029226975.1). Classification (GTDB taxonomy): domain Bacteria; phylum Bacillota; class Clostridia; order UBA1381; family UBA1381; genus Ornithomonoglobus_A. Next base: position 2,609 of record JAQXZB010000049.1, read on the forward strand.
GACGTTCAAAAGGAGCTTATAAACGGTGCACCGTATACAACGGTCGAGCAAATAAAAACAGTATTTAACAATTGCCTAAACAAGACGCCGCAAAACAACGGAACAGGCGGCGGTGGCGGAGGCGGAGGCTCAAGGCCTTCCTCATCTTCCTCCTCGTCCTCGGCGGCGGGTGTTGCGATAAATACCGGGAACACACAAAAGAATGATATTTTTAATGATATTTCCGGTGTTGAATGGGCAAGAGAGAGTATCATTGCCCTTTACAAGGCAGGAATCATAGACGGAGTGAGTGAGGGTAAATTTGAGCCGAACGCATTGGTAACAAGAGAGCAGTTTGTAAAAATGCTTGTATGCACTTACGGCTTGGAGAATGCCGATGCAAAATGTTCGTTTGAGGATGTGGAAGCAAACTCCTGGTACTACGGATATGTTGCCGCAGCCTGCGAAGCGGGAATAGTAAACGGAATTTCTGATGTGCTTTTCGGCACGGGACAAAATATCACTCGTGAGGATATGGCAGTTATGGCATACAGAGCGGCATTGTTTGGCAATACGGCGTTTAAAAACGGAGCGGAAAGCTTTGCGGATGATGAAAAAATATATGATTATGCAAAGGAAGCGGTATATGCCCTAAAGGCCGAAGGCGTTATGACCGGCAAAGAAAACAACCTATTTGCTCCGAAGGATTTTGCAACACGCGCCGAAGCTGCTAAAATAATTTACGGACTGATCTGTTTGGAGGGAATATCATGAAATTAAAAAAACTGTCTTTTTTACCGGCGCTTGCAATCCTTGTGACTTCGCTGACACTAAACATACCTGTCAATGCGGCGGATAAAGAGGATAAATACGGAGTTTTATGCGGACTGGGATTTTTTGAAAAGGACGCCGTTTATTCGGAAACGGCACCCGTTACGATAGGAGATATTGCGCAGGCAATAGTAAATGCTCTTCCTGAGGATAGGTATATATCTTATAAATCGGGTGATACGGGATTTTCGGATATAGATGAGAGCGACCCTATGGCGGCGGTGGCATATAACGCACACATTCTCGGACTTCTCGGAGATGAAAAGGAGTTTAAGTCGGACAAAACCGCCACAACAGAAGACGCGTCAAAGATGATTTTAAATCTTTTAGGCTATGGCAAGGTGGCAAACGGAGCCTATGCCCGCTATGCGTCAGAGGTTGGACTTACCAAAAATATGCCTCAAGGTACAGGCTTTAATGAGGCAGGCTTGACAGCAATGCTTTACAATGCATTGGACATAGAGCTGATGCAGTGGGTGCCGGAGGGAGCAAAAGAAAAATATACCACCGTTAAGGGTGAAACGTATATGACAAAAATCCTCGATGCGGGCAAGGGGAAAGGTCTTGTCAATGCCAACCAATTTACGGGGCTGTCAGGTGAGAAAATCGCCGGAGTGGGAGATGTAAAGATAGACGGTGAGCTGTATAAAAGCGGTACGCTCCCGGCGGACAGCTATCTCGGAAATCTGGTCGAGTTTTATTACCGAAACACCGATGATGACCAAAAACAGCTTGTATATATCAGACTTAACAAAGAGGACAGCGTGCTTGAGTTTGACGCTGAAAACATTGTAAGCTTTGAAGATATGACATATACATATGAAACGGGACCCAAGCTTGACAGAAAGCGTACGGCACAGGTTGCGGCAGACGCGGATGTTATATACAATGGTAAGGCTCTTGACGGGGATTTTGACTGTTATACTCCCGAACAGGGAAGTATAAAGCTTATCAACAACGACGGCAATTCGGAATATGAGATTGTTATAATTACCGATTATGATGTTGTGACGGTATCGACTGTAGACAAGACCAAAGGCATTATAAGCAGCAAGTATTCAAATAAGGAGTACAAGGTGGATTTATATGCCCAGTACCCAAGCTACCAAGTCATACTTGCCGACGGTACGGTAAAGAAGCTGTCCGATATTACAAAATACTCCACCGTATTTATTGCACAGAGTATGGACAAGACGGTTACAACAATAATAATGTCGGAAAAGCAGATTACGGGTTCGGTCGAATCCTACACTGATGATACTGTTGTAATAGCCGGCATAACATATGATGTTACACCCGATTTTTTGAAGTACAACACCATAAAGCCACTGTCATACGGAACATTTTACCTTGACCCCAAGGGGAGAATCGGTTATTATGACGCCATGAACGGTACGGATACCAAGGCGGGCTATCTTGTAAAATTCGGTCAAAATACCGATACGGGCGAGGACAATATGCTCTATCTTAAGATATTTACGGAAAACGGCAAGATGGAGGTTTACTCTACGGCAAGCAAATATTATTATACGGACGGAAACGGCAGTCTGATAAAGAAAAAGGCGAATAACGCGCGGGAGGTGCTGGATGCTCTTGAATACGGAAAATCCGATGAACTCGGCGGCGGACAGCTGATTTTATACAAGTTAAATTCCGATGGATTTGTAAGCGAAATTGAGATTGCCGCAAAGAATACCGATGATTTGGCGGTGTCTGATACCCTTGACAAAAGCGGTATATTAAGACAAATGACCGCAAAGAACACACAAACGCATAAAGGAGGTCAGTTTTTGCTGAGCGCCCGCTACAAGGACAATGTAAAGGTGTTTAAGATACCGTCGGATTTGAGCAAGAGCAATATGTTTGCGGCATATTCGGGAATGACAAACTGCTTTGAATGGAACAAGGAATACACCTATGTACCCTTTGCAAAAACCGTAAATGCCGAAGCGGCGGACTATGTTCTCGCATTCCTTTCAGGCGGCGGAACGGTGGATAAGAACACTGTGTTTGCCGTTGAGGACGTATTAAACTCAATAAATTCCGATAATGAGCCGGTAAAGCTCATAAAGGGACTGTGGGGCACGACAAGCAAATCGTTTATGCTTGATGAGGCGACCAGTGAAAACGATATAAACAGCGGTGATATTTTAAGGCTTGGATTTGATGATGCGGGCAATGTAAATGCACTTGAAAAGGCTTTTGATATCGAGAAAAGGAATGTCGGTACAAACGGAAGCCTGACGGAGGAATATTATGCGTATGTTGCCAACGCATATGACTTCAAGGGTAATACTCTCCGCGTTACCACAAAGGATCCGCTGGCTGTAGTGGCAAAAAGCGAGCTTATCAACACCTTTACCGATGTGATGCCGCAGATTTTGCACTACAATGCAGATGTGAAAAAATTTGAAGTGACCGATTATACATCGATTAAGACATATAAGGATTATCCGGATTCGTATTCGACCGTATTCGCGTGGTTTAGGTATGCCGACCATAAGATGATGGTAGTATATGATTGATTAAAATGGAGGTTAGTTATGAAAAAAGCAGCTGCAGTATTGGCAGCGGCGGCAATTTTTGCCGCCGCACACACTGCGCTTGCCGGTGATACGGCAAGTGTGTATTTAAACGGAGTAAAGCAGGATTTATCCGTACCTGTATATGAGATAGACGGGAATACAATGGTTCCGATAAGACCTATTTTTGAGCTTGCACACTACAAGGTTGAATGGGACGAAATGCGCAGAAGAATATCGACAACAACAATGCTGGGGTCTCTTAAAATACAGATAGGCTCAACGCTTGTTGCTCAGAACGGAAATCAGCCGTATCTGCTGTCGACATATCCGAGAATATATAACGGAACAACAATGATTCCCATGGATTTTGCGTCTGCCGCAACAGGCTATACCATACAGTATTCCGCGGCAAGTGATGCGTTGTTTATAAACGAATTATAAATATGAAGAACGGAGCTAAATATGATTAGGAAAATTATTGCTTTATGTCTTGCGGCGGCAACACTAAGTATTGCCGTAACCGCCGCGGCGGATACGGCGTCTTACGAAAAAACGGCGGATATTGCCGTAAATGATACAGCCGCAAATACGCAGATATTATATTCACAAAAAGACCCCGAGCTTGACGAGCATAATACATTTATTGCCGATTTGGGTGATATATATGAAGTAACCGATACATTTGTTACTCAATACAATTCAAGCATAAACGGATTGGAAAGCTACGATGTGTATATGAGTACGGACGGAATAAACTATATGATTATCGGAGCCGGAGAGGCTGTAAACAAGGTTGATTATACAATAAACACCATACCTTATGCCATAACTCAGAGAATGTATGCAAGATATGTCAAGTTTGTCATGCACAAAGCTGAGGGCAGAGAGGGTGTAATGATTACCGAAATAAGTATTTCCGGTAAAGAGGGGATAGACGAAAGGCGTATAGATAACGATGCCGAGTACAGCTATTATACTCAAAATCCCTACAAAACCGCCGATGATATTATTATGCAGGACCCGGACAGGACAAAGCTTCACGACGGCGATACAAATACCGCTATTTCCACAAAAGAGAAGTGGGCGACGGTGGTTGTGGATTTGAAGCAGCCCTATCAGATAGGCAACGTGGATATATATTCACTTGCAAACGGAAATACGTTTATGGAGGGCTGTGAGATAAGATACAGTCTTGACGGTAAAAAGTATTTTACATATACATATTATCTTAACCACAACGACAAAAACGGAGGCATGGTAAAAAGCAGCTTTTCGGGTATGCCGGGCAGAAATGCAAGGTACCTCAAAATTATTATGCAAAGCTCAACATCGGATATGGCACTGAGCGAGATTTGCGTAAACGGCTATCCCGTAGTGAATGAGGCATCGGAAAATATTTCTCAGGTACCGCTGCGTGTCGAGATGAAAAACTATCTTTTGGCATATCTGGACTGGTCTACGTTTAATACAGATAACGCAAGCAAGGTTGCGTTATATATAGAAAAAAATCCGTTTACAAGTACGGAAGGGCTTAAGCCGATAGAAACATATGCCGAGCTTGATGACGCTTTTATCAATAGATATACGTCAAAAACAGGCTTGGAGCCGGAAACAACATATTATTTTGCCGTAACAGCCTTTGATAAGGACGGTAACGAGCGTAAGGATGTAACTCCGGTAAAGATTACGACTCAGGGCGTTTTGTCACACAAGGTAAAGGATGCCTTTAACATAACCAATCATCCTAATTACGGAGGCAGTGCAACAGCCGGATACGGCTCATATACCGATACGATGAAAAAAGAGGCTGTGCGTCTTATGGATGAGATGGGCGCTTCAAATAAAAACCGTCTGTGGGAGGTTTCAGGCTCAAATACACAGATGTACACCGATATAGGCGTGAGTACGATGCTGCAGAATATGGCAACGAAATCCAAGGATTACGGAAACTATCTGTATTCAAACGGAAACGAATCCGATCTTATGAAAGCCGATGTAGATGCATTTCTTAAAAGTATGAAGTCATCATACGCAATGCTTAAAAATGCCGACGGCAGAAACGTTCTTTGCGATCCTGTTTTGGGAGGAACGGAATCCGGAAGCCTGAAGTGGTTTGATGATTTGTACAAAGCCGGAAACGGTATAGAAACAAAACTGAATTTTGATGCTGTGGACGTTCACTTCTACTGTAAATCCGTAGATGAACAAATTCCCGGCTTGCCTATCGGTGCTCCTGAGATACTCTTTAAAAAGATTGCGTCTGTACGTGAGGTTATGGCGAGATACGGTGATGAGGACAAGCCTATTATTTCAACGGAAACAGGCTTCCACACATCGGATGTAAACGGATATATGCCTAAAATAAGTTATGAAACGCAGCGCGATTACATTGTGAGAATGTATATGATAATGATTTCTCAGGGTGTTTGGGAAACATGGTATTATAACTTCCAGGATGACGGTCCGAACGTTGACTTCCACGAGCATAACTGGGGACTTATAGATTATTACGGAGTTCCCAAACCGTCATATTACAGCTATTATAATATGTATCAGCAAATGCGCAATGCAAAGTATTTGGGTGCTGTTGCGGGACTTTCAAATCCGTATTACGGATATGAGTTTTATGATGAGATGAAAAACAAGAAAATATCGGTAGTATGGGCTGCCGACGGTCAGTTTAAGACAATGCAGTTTGCTGCAAATTCGGGTCATGACGAAACGATAGAGGTTATCGGCTGTGACGGAAGCTTTTCGGTTGTAAACACCGAAAACGGCATAGGCTCGGTATCGATAGGCAGCGGACCGGTATACATCTATTCCGATGAGGGCATTAAGCCCACATCGATAAATACGGCTTTTTCGGCAAAGAATGCCGAAAAGGATACAATAAGAGGCAAGGACGTAACATTTACTCTTACAAGAAAAGCTATGGGAAAGGGCGCGTCCGGTCATGTGGAAGCTGTCGGAATGCCCGACGGCTGGAGCATTGTCGGCTCAAATGAGTTCAATGATACTCAGAACAGCATTGATATTGTAATTCATGTTCCGGAAATAACAAGCGAAAAGACCCATGAGTTTGAGCTGAATGTCGTGACAAATAACGACATTACCGTACCGATAAAGGTGAAGGTGAATGTTAATCCGGCTATAAGCGTAAGAATTGTTCCCGAGCCGACTGAGTTAGGCAAGTGGGATAAGTGGCGGCTTGCGGCATACTGCACCAACACTACGGATGTTACGGTATCCGGTACTTTGGGCGTTATATCATCTGCGGGCATAAATATCACAACGCTTGAACATCAAAAGATTGAGAACATCGCACCGGGGCAGACCGTTAAGGTGTACTTTGATGCCGATGCACCGGGATATGAATACGGCGCGGCGGCAAGCTTTGTTCTTGAGGTCAGCGGTCAAAAGAAGGTATTTGACAGAAAGCTCAATTTCTCAGCCTGTGTAAATGACGGAATAACTCCGATAATGGATGGTGTAATATCACCCGGAGAGTGGGATAACTGCCAGGTTATAGAAAACGATTCATCGACATTCTCCGCATGGAAGGGTGAGGCGGATTTGTCGTTTAAGGTATACAGGAAATGGGACGATGACAATTTCTATATGGCAGTTGACGTTACCGATGATGTGTTCTGTCAGCCGTATAAGGATTCCGATGTATGGCAAGGGGATAATGTTCAGGTTGCACTTGACCCGGCAAGAGAGGACGGAGTCGGTATATCAAGTACCGATTACTTCGAACTCGGTCTTTCAAGAAATGAAAACAATCAGCTTATGACATGGGCGTGGCTGGCTGATTTGGTGGTTAAAAAGGAACGTCCCGTAACCGCCTATAAAGGTGCGGTAAACCGCACCGAGGATAACCACACCATATATGAAATAGCAATTCCGTGGGCATATCTAAAAGAAACCGGCAAGGTGAGCGAATATGAAACGATAGGATTTTCTGTTGCCGTAAACGACAATGACGGAACCGGAAGAAAGGGATACCTTATGTATATGCGCGGAATTACCGATAAGAAAGATGCAAATGCATTTGAAGATATGATACTTATCAAGAAATAATCACAATAAATTTTAAAGAAAATCGCCGGTTACGGTGATTTTCTTTAAAAATCCGGTGTTATGAAAGGACTGATACAACATGAAAATCAAGAACACATGCCTGCTGACATTTTTTGCGATTTTGTTGTGGATACCCTTAACCGTATCTGCGGCAGAGAAAAAAGTCCTGTCCGAAAACCGTTTTCAGGATTATGATAAGGCGTGGTACGCCGAAAAAGGTGAAAATCTCACTTTTTTGAGTACCGGTGCGAGTTATTCATGGACCGCCGACAGTAATTCTCAAATCATTAAAAATGACAGCTTCGACAGCGGCAGGGAAATGACGGGCGGAAATATAAATAATCACGCAAGCGAATATGTAACAGACAGTCTGTGGGACAACGGGACACCTGCAATTGCGGTCTTTGACCTTAAAGATGTGTATTCGATTGAACGTGTGGACATTTTTTCAACAAGTACAAAGACAAATCAACTTGGGGAAATAAAGATTGCCATAAGTGAGGACGGCATAAATTACACAGATGCCGGAACATGGCAGGGTACTGTTCCCAATGCGCTTGACAATAACGGCCAGGCGGTGGGATATACTCAGTGTGATGTAAGAGGTATGAATGCGCGATATGTAAGTATAAGCTGCAAAAAGGCGCAGACAACCATATCCGGCGAGCATTGCTATCAAATGGTATTGGGCGAAATGGTAATATTCGGCGGCGAAAAAAAGGTTATTAACCCAAGCACCGGCAATGTCACATTTACGGATGAAACGGGAGAAAAACTGTTTACGCTTAGAGGTGCAGATAAAATTTTCTCAAAAGCGGAGGTTACGGATCAAGATGCCGTTTTGATAAGCGGCTGCTATTCATCAGACGGCAGATTGAATAAAGTGTTTGTAAAAAGCGGGAAGTTTGAAGCCATAGGCAAGCCGTACACACTTGAACAGGAACTGTCCGCAAACGATTTGCCCGAAGGCACATATGCAAAGACGTTTGTGTTTAATTCCTTGGGAGATATCAGACCGCTTGCAGAAGCAGAATCTCTTGCACATACGGATATTACAAAAGCTGCCCTTGTGAGCTCAAAAACCTCCGGTTATAAAATGCTTTCGGGAGCCGAATGGGTTACATCGGGCGATACGCCGACAGCAGAAGCTTTTTTGGGCAATGAAGAAAGGCTTTTTGATGATGATACAAACACATCAATCTCATCAGCAGGCGGAGAATATGCAAATATAAAGCTTCACTTTAACAGCGTTGTTCAGGTTGAAAAGATTTCCCTTTATGCAAATACCGCATTAAACAGCGATGTTGGCTCATATGATGTATATGCATCGACGGACGGCGTTAATTATGAATATATTGCATCGGCGTCAAACAGTCTTGCCGGTTTGGGTTTGGGCATTGTCTTGCCTGTGGATTTACAAATAAGCGGTGTTGTATATGCAAACGATATTAAAATAGTGGCTAAAAAACTTTCGGGTGCAGCTGTTATGGAGCTTTCGGAAATTGAGGTCTTTGGAAAGCCCGCGCAGATAAAAAAAGAAAAAATGACATCATACACTTATGAAACCGAGGTGCCTTTTAAAACATCAACGGATATAATAACTGCTGATACATTATGCGATGTGCTGTCGGACGGCGATCGTGTGAATGCCATAACAAGTGAGGGCGACTGCGTAAGTGTGATTTATGATTTGGGTACATATTGCAATGTTGAGGATATAAAGGCATACGGAACGCACAGCGGGCTGGAGGTATTGCAAAGCCCTGACGGCGTAAATTACACAACAGTCGGTTTCTATCCCAACGGTGACGGAGTGACAAATGCACACGGCAAGGCAAATACAAATGCAAGGTATGTAAAACTTGTGTTCAGAAAGGGCCCGCTTGCCGCAGTGGCGCTGCAAGAGATTGAGTTGTATGCAAGAAAGCTTTATGATGAGAATGAAACAAAGACCGCTTCTCCGGAAAAAATACCGGTAAAGGTACAGGTTAAGCCCAATAATTTGCTTTACATAGACTGGACAGCATATAATGAGGTTAAAAACGGTGTATCTTCATACAAAGTATATATAGAGCCGACAAACTTTTCCTCAACTGCCCAAAAATCGCTAAAGCAGGTTTATGTAAATGGCGAAAAGTCACTGCAAAGTACAACCACCGAGAAGTTTTGCACCTATGCGGGCCTTGAACCGGATAAGAATTACTATGTAGCGGTAGTTCCGGCAGATGACTCAAACAGAAATGTAACACCCGTCAAAATTCATACATATTCGGCGTTGGGAGGAGAGAAGCTTTCATCGATATTCTGCATAAACGAATATCCCTACGGCGGAGGTGCGCATGTTGCACATTCCGATGAACAGGCAAATCTTAATACAAAGCTTAAACTCATAAGCGATATGGAGGTGCTCTCAAGAACAAGATATTGGGGTGATGATGCGTATGATACATATCTTTCAAGAGGACTGAGCAACCACCAGTATGCGCGGGATGCCAATAAGACGGCAAATCTCAATAATAAGGGAATGTATACATTTGCCATATCAAACGAGCCTGACTTGATCAGCGATTATGTGTCCAATCCGGCATTGCTTGTTGGAGATACAAAGGATAAATATGATTTAATTAAAGGTGTAAATAAAAAGAATCTCATATGCGCTCCGTCCTTGTGCGGAACGGACAAGCTTGCGTTTTTGGAACAGCTGTATCAGGCTGACTCGAATTTCGGCTCATATTACGATGTGTTTGATATTCATGCATATTGTAAGGCTTTCGAGGGTAAGGAAAATTGGGACGATAATCTCACCTCGCTTGACGGATACAGCGCTCCGGAACATATTTTTGCAAAGGTTGACAAGATAAAGAGTACTCTTGAAAAGTACAATGATGTAAATAAGGATATGATATTTACCGAAGTTGGCTGGGCTACTCACAATAAATCATACGGTCAGGACGGTGAAGTTGTTACGGAGAACGTGACCAAGGAACAGCAGGCGAATTATGTGGCACGATGCTATATCATTTCGGCAATGCTTAACGTTAAAAATGTGTTCCTGTATGCATTCCAGGATGAGGGTACAAATGAAAGCAATAAAGAAGAAATGTTCGGAATTGTAGATTGGTACGGCAATCCCAAGCCGGCATACTATTCGTATTACACTTTGGGCAAGCTTCTGCGGGATGCAAAGTATGTAAAGGCGGTTGACAATATGACGCATCCAAACTACGGTGCGGTATTCTACGATGAGGAAAAGGATATGTATCTTACGGCATTGTGGAATGCAAGCGGTACAAGTGCCGAGGTAACAATAAACTCATCGGATGCTCAAATGCTCATGGTTGATATGTACGGAAATTCGGATAACGTATCAAACGGAAGAATAACAATAGGCTCATCACCGATATATATTTATTCGTCCGATATGTTATCGGTACAATAATAAAGGACAGAGGTGCAGATAATGAATGTAAAAAAAATAGACGTTGTATCAAACACACACTGGGACAGAGAGTTTAGGCGGAGCTTTGAAAAGACCCGCCGAAACCTCTTGATAATGCTCGATACAACATTGGACATATTGGAGAGCGACCCCCAATATCATTCGTTTACGATGGACGGTCACTCAATCATGATAGACGATTATCTTGAGATGCGTCCCGAAAGACGCGAACAGATTGAAAAATTTGTCAAAGAGGGCAGACTTATAATAGGACCGTATTTTACGCTGCCCGAGGAATTTACCATTTCTCATGAGGCAATCGTAAGAAATCTTATGTTCGGAAGAAAGACCGTTGAAAAGTACGGCGGCAAGACAGGAACTGTTGCATACACGCCCTCATCATGGGGGCAGACGGGACAGCTTCCGCAGATATTTGCCGATTTCGGACTTACGCATATGATGTTTTACCGCGGCATTTCACATCATGAAGCACCGGCTGAATACATATGGGAAGCTCCGGACGGAACAAAGATGCTTGCGAGCCGTTTTGCGCTCTACTGCCGTTACAACTGGTATTATCAGGTGCACAGAGCGGTATCCCGTAACAGGGTTTGGGCAAAGGACTACAAATGGGGCGAATTTGACGAAGTGCCCTTTAGACCTGCCGACGGATATGTGGGCGCGGGTGTGAACTACGATTTAAAGATGCCCGTAGCAAACTATGATAAAACAAACCTCAAAAAAGCAATACTTGATATGCTTGAAGAGGAAAAGGGACACTTTACAACACCTGTATTTCTTGGCATGAACGGACACGATATTTCGGTTGGCTTTCCGAGAGAGAGCGAGGTTATAAAGGACGCGAAAGAGCTTTTCAAGGGCGAGATTGAAATAGAGCATACAGACCTTGAGGGCTTTTGGAGAGATGCCGAAAAGTATCTTGACAAGGAAAATATGACCGTTTTAAAGGGTGAAAGACGCGCATATTTAAAAGAGGGAAAATGGACATATCTTTTCCCCGGAACGATAAGCGCGAGAACATACTTAAAACAAGCCGATTTTGATGCCTACACCGCACTTGCATATATGGCAGAGCCGCTTAATGCCCTTGCCGGAAATGACAGCAAGAATTATCTGGAAAGAGGATGGAGATATTTGCTTTCATGTCACAGTCATGATGCAAACGGCGGCTGTGCGCCCGATGAGGTGTGCAGGGATATGGAATACCGCTACAGAAAGGCGAGGGATATTGCCGATATAGTAACGGATGATGCAATGATTGAGATTGCAAAAAATCTTTCGCCCGAGGGACAGGACAAGACTGTTGTTCAGTTGATTGTTTACAATCCTCTGCCCTTTGAAAGAGATGTAATAGTACCGCTTGATATTGACGTACCGGACTTTTTCGGAAAGGGTATAGAGATAGACGGTGTTAAGATGCAGCTTATAACAACAGAAAAATCAAGCGTGTTTGTGGATAACATTTGGGAAGTACCGACTATTCTTAATAGTGTAAATCATCGTTTCTATGCAAAGCTTAAAAATGTTCCGGCAATGGGTTATCGTGCATACGAAATCAAGCCGGCAAAGAACGCAATGCTTAAAAAGCCGGGCATAGCAACAGGCAATGTCCTTGAAAACAGCAAGATAAGAGCAACCGTAAACGGAAACGGTACAATTGATGTGCTGTATAAGCCGACCGGCAAGGAATATAAGGGCTTGAACTACCTCACGTCACAGGGCGAGGTCGGAAACGCTTGGAAGCATGTTTCACCGGAATTTGACAAAAAGCAAATGTCAATCGGTGTGAATGCGCGAGTTTACACAACCGAGAGCGGAGAGCTTACGGGCAGTGTCGTTGCGGAATATGATTTTGAAGTGCCTAAAAGCTGTGCGGTTAATCCGAGTGAGATTTATACAAAGATACCGGTAAAGGTAACATACACGCTTGATGATGATGCCGATTACATAAAGGTAAAGGTTGAGCTTACCAATAACGCAAAAGACCATTGGTTAAGGGCAAACTTCCCGACAGGGATAAAAACAGATTTCTCCGTATGTGACAGCCATTTTGATACGGTAAGGCATGATATAGAAATACCCGACTCAACCGGCTGGGTAGAGCAGGCATTCGGAACACAGCCGTTAAGAACATTTGCGGCAGTTACGGACAGTGAAAACGGCTTTGCTGTTATGCCTAAAGGGCTGTATGAATATGAGGTGTTTGATGATTCGGTAATGGCTCTTACACTTATACGAGCGTGCCGTATAAAGCTTGCGGTATCGGAGGAAAAGCAGACGGAGCTTGATGATGAGGGAGTACAATGCCCCGGAAAGCATACATATGAATATGCAATGAACTTTGACGGAGTAGAATATACAAAGCTTGCAAACAAAGCGGCGGAGATATTCACAAGCGTAAAATGTGCCGCGGCGGGCAGAGGGAAAGGAACACTGCAAAGAGAAAACAGCTTGTTCTCGATAGACAACAAAAATATTCATGTAACGGCAGTAAAACGTGCCGAGGACGGAAACGGAATTATAGTAAGATACTATAACTGTACGGACGAGGAGCAGACTGTAACAATCGCTGCAAGCGGAAAACTTTACAAGTGTAAGATGACGGAAGAAACAGAGGGCGAAATGGCCGCTGCCCATAAGGTCGGAGCAAAGAAAATAGAAACAGTAAGGATAGTAAAATGAACGAAATAAAAAAGAGTGATTTTTTTGAAACGGGAAAAGACGGAGTGAGGAAAATCCTCACTCCGGACGATAAGAAAATTGACATAATAGAGTTTGATGATAAAAAGCTCTGCTATGTTAAAAGCGGCATGGGTTATCCTGCAATATATCCCATGCACGAAACACATTTTGAGCCGAAAGCGGAGGCGATACTTATGGATTTGGACGGTACATCGGTACACAGCGAAAGCTTTTGGATGTGGGTAATCGAGCAGACGACCGCAAGGCTTTTGGGCAAAAGCGATTTTAAGCGTGAAATTGAGGATGAACCTTTCATATCCGGTCACAGCGTTTCTGAGCATTTGCAGTATATGATAGACAAATACGCAAAGGGCGAAAGCTTGGAGCTTGCAAGACAGTACTATTTTGAGATTGTCAATCATGAAATGGACGAGATAATGCACGGCAGAGGAAAGCAGGACGCATTCACTCCCGCGCCGCATTTAAAGGAGTTTTTGATGACCGTTAAAGGTGAGGGTATAAAGATTGGTCTTGTAACATCGGGACTTTATGAAAAGGCAATGCCGGAGATAATATCGGCGTTTCGTCAGCTTGACATGGGAGATCCCGTTGATTTTTATGACTGCATCATAACCGCCGGACAGGCTTTGAGAAAGGGACAGACAGGAACTCTCGGCGAATTGTCGCCGAAGCCACACCCATGGCTGTATGCCGAAACGGCGAGAGTGGGGCTTGGAATACCCTTTGAAAGACGTCACAAAGTACTTGGAATAGAGGACAGCAGTGCCGGAGTTGTATCGATTAAGCTTGCGGGATTTTCATGTGTGGGGATTTCGGGCGGCAATATAGAGCAAGCCGGAATGGGGGATATGTGCGATTACAGAATTGATAATCTCATGGATATGCTCAATATTATAATAACAGTTTAATGAGGATGTGATTGGATGATACAAGCAATAGACAGTTCAGAGCTTGATGAACGTATCAAGCTTAATATGAAACGGCTGTGTGAACATCAGTACTATCAGAAAGAACAGATATTTGCGCCTGCCGATTACGATTGGTACGGTGATAAGGAGGGCAGAGCGCTTTTGGCATTTGTCTGCCATTACAAAATAAGCAAGACAAAAATTCCGGCTATGGATTATTTGATTTCTGCTTTTGCGGACAGAATAAACAAATTAGGTTATCTCGGACCTATATACGACAATGAAATACATGAACAGCAGCTTTCGGGACATTCATGGCTTTTGCGCGGACTGTGCGAGTATTATGAGCAGTTTAATGATTCGGTGGTTCTTAAGTATATAAATGACATAACAGATAATCTGTTCATAAAAAATGCGGGCAAATTTAAAGGCTATCCCGTTGACAGGAGCGGTGTTTGTACAGGCGATGTCAGCGGCAGTGTCAGCGGCAAATTATCCCAATGGATATTGTCTACGGATATAGGCTGTGCGTTTATGAGCGTTGACGGACTTTCTCATGTGTTTAAGATTACAAAAAGAAATGACGTGCGGGAGCTTGTTCATGAAATGGCAGAGGTTTATATTTCCATAGATAAGGTGCAATTAAAAGCACAGACCCATTGTACATTGACTTGTGCAAGAGGTCTTATGAGAATGTATAAGGAAACGGGAGACGCTTTTTATCTTGAGGGTGCAAAAGAAATTTTTAGGCTTTATACGGAGTGCGGGGGCATGACCTTGACATACCAAAACATAAATTGGTGGGGTCGCCCCGATACATGGACAGAACCGTGTGCCGTAGTGGATTCGCTGATACTTGCGGTCGAGCTGTATAAAGCAACGGAGGATGAAAAATATCGTGTATACGCCGCAAGAATATATCATAACGGCTTTGCGACGCTTCAGCGCATAAACGGCGGTGCCGGAACGGATTCGTGCGTAACAAGTAACGGTGAACATACGCTCTACGCAAAAATGTATGAAGCATATTTCTGCTGCACCATGCGTTTGGCAGAAGGACTTTGGTATATCAGCCGCAATACGGATTTGTTATATGCTACTCTTGACGGAGAGGTTAGAAAGAATAACGGTGTTTATGCAGACGGTGATATAATTTACGCCCATGTGACGGGAGGAGCAGAGGATTATGCGGAGAATTTTACTGAAACGGACGGAATTAGACTGTGTCCGATAGTAAAATATTATAAAGTACCCGAGGAAATAATAATTAAATCAAGGCAGCAAATAGTATTTCCGTAAATGTGAAATACAAGCAGACAGAAAGTGAAAGAGGATTATAAGATATGAAAATAATTGAAAGCAATATAGAAAAGCTTCGTGACCCTTTTGTTTTAGCCAAAAACGGTACATATTATATATACGGCTCAGAATGGGTTTGTTATAAGAGTTTGGGTGATTTGGAACATTGGACGAAATGCGAAAACGAATTGGTTGTTATACCAAAAGAATTTGACGGGGACAAATGGGCGCCTGAGGTTTATGGGTATAAAGGAGCGTATTATATGTTTACCACATACCGTTCGTCAAAAACAAAGCGGCACGGCTGTACGATTATGAAATCAAATTCACCCGAGGGACCGTTTACGGAAATCACAAACGGACATATAACCCCCGCTGATTGGGACTGTATAGACGGTACTTTTTATATTGACGAGAGCAATCAGCCATGGATGGTGTTTGTGCATGAGTGGATAACAGCCGATGACGGAGTGGGAAGAATGGCGGCGGCAAAGCTTTCGGATGATTTGACCCATTTTGTATCTGAGCCCATTGAGTTGTTTAGGGCAGATGATCCGTCATGGGCAACGGGTGTTATAACAGATGGATGTTTTATCTATAAGACAGAAGATAATCAACTGTTGATGTTATGGTCAAATTTTGATAAAAACGGCTACTGTGTTGCGATTGCAAGAAGCGATAACGGAAAAATCGACGGCAAATGGAGCCAGGAGGATAAAGTGTTGTTTTCAAAATCCGGTTCGGAAAAGTACGACGGCGGACATGGAATGATATTTTGCGGATTTGACGGAAAGAAATATCTTTCGATACATTCACCGAATGTGCCTGTAGGAACTCGATCGGAGAAACCGGTTTTCATTGAATTGCAGGAATATTATGATTCCGATATGCGTAAAAAATCTTTAAAGCTGTGAGGGCTTTACATTGAGCGACAGAAACACGGAAATTCTCCAAAATGCATTAACAATCGAAAATCTCAGATTTGACTTTTGAACAGAAATGTGGTATAATACTTTTGTATCATATAGTTAAGAACTAAGACCGCAGGAATTGCATATAAAAAATACAAAATTATAATATGGAGGTGTAGCACATGGACCCAATCAAAACAATTAACAATTCCGAAGAACTTGAATTTGCTGTGTTTTGCGTGGAAAATGTTGCTGCAAGGCTTGGCATAAATGCAGAGGATTTGTATAAGGCATTCACAGACAAGAGCGATATTCTGAACGGATACATTGTGCCTGAGTACGAAATCCTGCACACACAGAGCAAAGAGTATATTGTAAATGATATCATTGAATTGATGCAGCAAAGAGGGGTAACCGTATGACACTATATCACGGCTCTTATCTGGAAATTGCAAAGCCGGACTTAAAACACTCCCGACCTAACGTGGACTTTGGTATTGGCTTCTACACTACGCCGCTGTATGAGCAGGCTAAAAAGTGGTGCGGAAAATTCAAGCGCCGAGGTAAAGAAGGAATTATCTCCTGCTATAGTTTTGATGAAAGTGCATATGAGTCACTGAAAACCTTGAAGTTTGACTCTTACTCCGAGGGATGGTTGGACTTTATTTTGAAAGGCCGAAGCGGTAAGGATACCACGGATTATGATATTGTAATCGGCGGTGTGGCAAATGATAAGGTGTTCAATACCGTCGAATTGTTCTTTGATGGATTGATCGACAAGACAGAAGCCATCCACCGCCTGTGTTATGAAAAGCCGAACTTTCAGATATGTTTCCGCACGGAAAAGGCTTTGGAATATCTGCACTTTGAGAGGAGTGAAAAGGTATGAAAGCAAGCCCAATATTACTCCAGAAAAAGTATTCCCGCGTGATAGAATGCTTTGCTGAAAAGATGGGGATTTCACTGAATTGTGCATTGGATTTCTTTTACCGCTCCGAGGTATATAAATTGGTGCGTGACGGTGTTTCAGATATGCACTGTATGAGCGATGAATATCTGGCGGACGAGTTAAAGACAGAGTATCAAGAGAAAACAGTAAATAAGAGTAGGGATGACGCTTAGGCTATAGCTTGAGCGCCGCCCTTTTTTGCGTTTACGGAAAATTAAAAACTCAGCAGTATTTCTAAAGAAATAACAGGATAATTTATTGCTTTTTTTTTGTTAAAAGTGTATAATAACTTTGCACATATCCGTGATAAGCAGCTTGCACTTCGTGACGCGGAAAATGACATAGGAGTTATCTCCATTATGGACCTTGGTGACGTAGACGGCATTGTAGGCGATAACATTCACCCAATAGAAAAGAAGGAAGTTGCAAGACGTCTTGTTCTGGCAGCTCGTGGTGTTGCTTACAATGATGCAACCGCTAAGTATCTCTTCCCAGTTATGGATTCTGTAATCTTAAAGAGTGACGGAAGTGTTGACGTTGTATTCAAGGATGTATATGGCGGTCTTGAGGTTAAGGAAGGTGACACAACAGTTACCGGCTTCAAGCTTAAGGTTGGCAATAACCTCGTTGACGCAGTAGCGACAATTACAAGCACTAACACAGTTAATGTAAAGGTTGACGGCGTTTTAGCACCTAATGCAGTTTGGTATGCATACACTGGTGCACCAAATCCTGAGCTGAACCTCTTTAACTCGGAAGGCTTATCCGCTGCTCCGTTCTACGCCGAGCTTAACTAAATTTATAAAAGGCTCTATAATAAATGTTGAAAGAAAAATGAATTTGAGAAAAGTAAAGTTTGGGAAAAGATAAGCGGAAACTATTTCTTTCGAATAATTGTTAGTATTAAAAGAATTATCGTTTATCAAAGGGGATATTGTAAAATCGATTTGGGTTTTGCAATATCCCATTAGATTAAAATTGTTATCAAAATATTAGAATTATATGGTGATTTGTATGACAGATATAAACAAGAATATAAGAACCGTTTTTGTTGAGAAAGAAATTGCAGAACAAAATGCGGTAACGGCAATTGAAAAAGAGGGTGCAAGGG